>CAVGFC010000077.1:0-12241 GCA_963628775.1 Acutalibacteraceae bacterium | reverse complement strand
TGAAGTTATTCAACCAGTAGATATGTTTCCATTTACTAGTGTCAATCATACAGAGACAATTGCGCTTTTAAGTAACAAGAAATAAATAAAACATAATAGATATTAAAGTGAATTCTTTTAATATGAAATCTATAACTTAGGACGGATATGGACTAAGTTATAGATATTTTGTCAATAAATAAGCTATAATATCTATAACTTAGGACGGATACGTCTTAAAATATAGATATTTTGGAGGTATACCATGATAGAAAGAAAAGAATATCTTGAAAAAATAAAATCAGCCATGTGGGATGGCAATATCAAAGTTATCACTGGCTTAAGAAGAGTTGGGAAATCAATACTGTTATTTGAACTATTCAATGATTTTCTTATTTCATCTGGTGTAAAAGCAGAAAATATCTTAAAACTAGAACTAGATAAAAGAAAAGATTTTATTTACAGAAATCCAATTGCGTTATGTGACATGGTTGAAAAAACAATCAAAGACAAAGGTGATGAAAAGTTTTATCTTTTTATTGATGAGGTTCAGATGTCAAAAAAGGCCACTATAAAAAATGAATATGGCTTTGATGAAGTTTCAATCTATGACATGCTTAATGAATTAAGAGACTATAAAAACCTTGATGTATATGTAACAGGAAGCAATTCAAAAATGTTATCAAGTGATATCGCAACAGAATTTAGAGGCAGGTCAACTCAAATTCATGTATATCCTTTATCATTTAAAGAAATCTATGGTTTTTATGGTGGAGATAAGAAAGATGTTCTTGAAGAGTATATGCGCTTTGGTGGAATGCCTGAGCTTACTTATAAAAAAACCGATAGAGAAAAGATGGAATATTTAAGTAATCTTTTTAAGGAAACCTATATCAAAGATTTGAAGGAACATGGAAGAATTCAAAGAGAAGATATTCTATCAAATATACTGGATTATCTTGCTTCTTCTATAAGTTCACTTACCAATCCTAATAATATCGCAAATGCGATTGCTAGCAATACTAAAGAGAAAATCGATAGGAATCTAGTTGGTACTTATATTGAAAAACTAAAAGATGCTTTTTTGATATTTGAGGCAAAAAGATATGATATCAAGGGTAAATCGTACTTCGATTATCCAAATAAATATTATTACACCGATATTGGACTTAGAAATGCTAGACTTAATTATCGTCAATATGATAGAGGTCATATTATGGAAAATATCATCTACAATGAGCTTATTAGACGTGCTCATAATGTTGATGTTGGCGTTGTATATGATAGAAAAAACGATAATAAAGTTGTAAAAGAAATTGACTTTGTAGTGAATGATATGGATAGAAGAATCTATATCCAAAGTGCATATGAAATGATAGAAGAAGAAAAGATTAACAGTGAACTTAATTCATTTAAATTAACAGGTGATTTCTTTAAAAAGATTGTTATTAGAAATGATATACCACACCATTATTATGATGAAAATGGTTTCTTGCATTGTAGTTTATTAGACTTTTTAATGGATGAAGTAGAATTGTTTTAATTAAAAGGGCATCGATTGATGCCCTGCTTGTTTTGTTATTCAACAATATCTTTCTTTAATAGTCCTAATAGAATTGCACCTAGTATTGTACCAGCAATAAGAGCTACTAGATACATTAATGGATTACCAACTACTGGGAAGACAAAGATACCACCATGAGGAGCCATCAATGTACAATTAAAGGCCATTGATAAGGCACCTGCTAAGCTACTTCCAACAATGCATGAAGGAATTACATGTAATGGGTCTGCTGCAGCAAATGGTATTGCGCCTTCTGTGATAAATGCTAAGCCCATAATGAAGTTTGTAGGACCAGATTTTCTTTCTGCTTCGCTAAATTTCTTTTTAAATAAGATGGTAGCTAAAGCGATTGCACATGGAGGAACCATACCACCAATCATAACAGCTGCCATGATGTTGTAGTTACCATAAGCGATAGATGCTACACCAAATACATAGGCTGCTTTATTAAATGGACCACCCATATCAATTGCCATCATACCCGCAACTATGGCGCCAAGTAAGATAACATTCATACCACTTAATGAGCTTAGGCCATTGTTTAATGATGTATTAATTAGACCTACTACTGGTTCTATTGCATATACCATAAGTACACCAACTATTAGCATGCCAAATAATGGATAAATAAGTACTGGCTTAATTCCATCTAATGATTTAGGAACAATTTTATCAGCTATTTTCTTTAAAAGATTAATAGTATAACCAGCCAAGAAACCTGCTACTAAAGCACCTAAGAAGCCTGAAGTACCATTAGCGGCAATAGAACCGCCAAGTATACCTACGGCAAGTCCTGGCCTATCAGCGATTGACATGGCAATAAAGCCTGCAAGCACTGGAAGCATAAAGCCAAAGGCAACACCACCAATTTGTCCCTTTAATAAGTTAGCTAGAGGTGACAAAGTACCAAATGCTGATCTTTGTTCAGGTGTTAAGCTATTAATATCATAGGTCATGCCATCAATTAGAAAAGCAATTGCGATTAGTATACCTCCACCCACAACAAACGGTAACATATGTGATACACCATTCATTAAGTGCTTATAAATTTGATGTCCCTTACTGTCTTCTTGTTTGTTTTCTTTTTTAACACCGACAGCCTTATAAATAGGAGCTTCACCTTTGACAATTGTTTCAATTAATTCATCTGCTTTATTAATGCCCTTAGAAACTTGGCACTCAATTACTTTTTTACCATCAAATCTATCCATTGGTACATTTGTATCAGCAGCCACAATAATGCCATCAGCCTTATCTATTTCTTCATTAGTTAAGATATTTTTAGCACCACCTGAACCTCTTGTTTCAACCTTTACTTGATAGCCCTTTGCCTTACATGCTTTTTCAATTGCCTCAGCTGCCATATAAGTATGAGCGATACCAGTAGGGCAAGCAGTAACCGCAAGTACTAGATGGTTTCCACTTATGATGTCGGTTGCTACATCTTTCTTAGCGTTTTCTTCATCTTTTTTAGCCTCAGCTTTATCGATGATGTCTAAGAATGCTTCAGTAGTCAAAGCGTTTTTAAGCTTTGAAACAAATTCATCATCCATTAGCATCGTTGCTAGCTTTGATAATATTTCTAAGTGTACATTGCCTGAATTTTCAGGAGCTGCGATAAGAAATACTAAGTCCACTGCTTTACCATCAAGAGCGTTATATTCAACGCCACCCTTAATACTCATTGCGGCAAGGCCTGCTTTTTTAACTCCAGAACATCTACCATGTGGTATGGCAATGCCTCCACCTACACCAGTTGTTCCTTCTTCTTCTCTTGCTTTTACTGCGTCAAGATAAAGTTTCTTATCAGAAATCTTGCCACTTTTATCCATTAAATCAACCATGGCATTTAAGACTTCATCTTTGTCTTTGACAGTTGCGTTTAGCTTAATACTTTCCTTAGCTAATAAGTCTGTTATTTTCATATCTCCCCCTTATAGATTTTTATATAGTTCTTTTACTTCATCTAATTTTGCCAATTGTTCTGAAAACGCACTAGCACTTCCTGTACATACACCGTATTTAAAGGCTTCATTATAATTGTTGAATGTTTTATAGCCATACAAGAAACCTGCAACCATTGAATCACCAGCTCCTACTGAATTGATTACTTTTCCCTTTGGTGCAGGACTTAAATGTATTCCATTATTTTCATCAACTAGCACAGCACCCTCACCAGCCAAAGATACCAAGACATTTCTTGCGCCTAATTCTTGAAGCTTTTTGGCATATGGAATAACTTCTTCTCTAGTTCTTAGCTCTACATTAAACAGTTCACCAAGTTCATGATTGTTTGGCTTAATAAGAAATGGTTTATAGGGTATTACATTTAGTAATAAGTCCTTTGTTGCGTCAACAACTATCTTCATGTTTTTATCCTTTAAATATGCCATGATGTCACTATAGATATTTGAAGGCATTGAACTTGGTATACTACCCGCAAGAACTAAAATATCATCGCTATTTAGATTATCAAGCTTTTGATATAGCTTCTTAATTGATTCATCATCAATTAAAGGACCCATACCATTTAGTTCACTTTCTTGTTTTGATCTAAGTTTAATATTGATTCTTGAAAAACCATTATTAACCTCAATCATTTCGTTTTTGATTCCTTCTTTTAGAATTAATCTCTTGATTTCATCTCCTGTAAACCCTGCAAGAAAACCTAGTGCAGTAGTGTCTAGTCCCAAGTTTCTTAAGACTATAGATACATTGATTCCCTTGCCACCAGGATATATGATTTCTTTAGTTGTACGATTTGTTTGTCCTAAAACAAAATCATCACAACTAGCGATGTAGTCTAAAGAAGGATTAAATGTAACAGTATAAATCATTTTCTCTCCCTTCGAATTAAATAGGTTGGTACCTGACCGTATTTGAATGAATCTGCTTGTTTTGATTAACCACTATCATAATATAATCATAAAGCGTCAATGTCAATCATAATATGAACGAAAATGAATGATTTTGACAGATTTATCTAAAATATCTATAATTTTTATGAAGGAACTTATAAAAATGCTAAATGAAGAAAGAAAAAGAATCATTTTAAATATCACTAATGAAAAGAAAAGTGTCAGTGTAACTGAATTAATGGAAGTGCTTAATGCTTCTGAGTCAACTGTTAGAAGAGACTTAAACCAAATGGATAAGTTAGGGCTTATTAAAAAAGTACATGGTGGGGCTCTTACTTTAGATGATGAAATTGAGACTGAGGAAAAAGAAGTCAGTGAAAAAATAAATCTAAATATAAAGGCGAAAGAGAAAATTGCGAAATATTGTGCAAGTCTTGTCAAAGATAATGATGTTGTTTATTTAGATGCTGGTACAACAACGGGAATGATGATTCCTTATTTAAAGAATACTAGGGCAACCTATATCACAAATTGTGTTACGCACGCTAAAAATCTTTCTAAAGATGGTCATGTAGTGTATGTGACAGGTGGCACTTTAAAATCAAAGACAGAAGCATTAATTGGTTCTGATACTTATCATTATTTAGAAAAACTAAACTTTACAATTGGCTTTTTTGGAACAAATGGCGTAAGTATTGAAGAAGGTTTAACCACACCAGATCCCCAAGAAGGCCAAATAAAAGAAATAGCCTATAAGAAATGTAGAGAAAAATATGTATTAGCTGATCCTAGTAAATTTAATAAGATCTGTACAATAAGTTTTGCCAGTATTGAAAAAGGCTTTATTGTATCTGATTCTAGTATTCCAGAAAACTTTAAGAAACTACATAATACAATCCTTGTAGACTTAATACCATAGAAAAACTATATAAAAATAATCAAAGCACTTTTTAATTTATTTGATGTAGAATATATAAGTCATATTTTTAAGAAGGGAGTAGTTTTGATGATAAAAGAACTTTCAAAAAGCGTACGTGAATATAAACTACCAATGATATTAACACCCATTTTTGTCATTGGTGAAGTAATCATGGAAGCTATTATTCCTTATGTTATAGCTCTTTTAGTTAATGAAATAAAAGCAGGATGTTCTATTGATACGATATTACATTATGGTTATCTATTATTAGCTTTCGCTATGACGTCATTATTATTTGGTTATTTAGCTGGTTATACTTGTGCTAACGCTACTTGTGGATTTGCGAAGAATTTAAGACATGATGTTTTCTACAACATCCAAGGTTTTTCTTTCTCAAATATCGATAAGTTTTCTAGTGCGTCACTGGTAACTCGATTAACAACAGATATTCAAAATGTGCAAATGGCCTTTATGATGCTTATAAGAATGGCCTTTAGAGCGCCTTTGAATTTAATATTCTCATTTTTTATGGCCTACTATATGGGTGGAAAAATGGCAATCATTTTCCTTATAGTTATTCCTGTTTTAGGTATAGGTCTATATATTATCGCTAAGTCAACAATGCCGCTATTTAGAAAAGGCTTTCCTAAGTTTGATACTTTAAATAGTTCCATTGAAGAAAACATTAAGGGTATTAGAGTAGTTAAATCCTTTGTAAGAGAAGACTATGAACAAGAAAAACTAAAGGCAGCTAGTGAAGATATTAGACAAATATTTACTAAGGCTGAAAGAATTCTTGCGTTTAATAGTCCACTTATGCAATTGTGCATGTATTCAGTAATGTTGTTTGTACTATATTTTGGCTCAAAGACAATCATTACCACAAATGGTGCAAGTCTAGATATTGGTCAATTTTCTACTTTATTAACCTATAGTTTCCAAATTCTTTCATCTTTGATGATGCTTTCAATGTTGTTTGTTATGCTAACGTTCTCTGAAGAAAGCGCTACTAGAATTTATGAAGTATTAAAAGAAAAAAGTAATCTTACTTCTCCTGATAATCCAATCACAGAGGTAAAAGATGGTTCAATTGATTTTGACCATGTTAGATTTAAATATACCGCTAATGCTGATAGAGCGGTACTTGAAGATATTGATTTACATATTAAGTCTGGTGAAACAATCGGTATTATTGGTGGCACAGGTTCTGCTAAATCTTCCTTAGTTCAATTGATACCACGTCTATATGATGTAAGTGAAGGCTCTGTAAGAGTAGGCAAAAGAGATGTTAGAGAATATGATTTAACAGTTCTAAGAGATTCAGTCGCTATGGTCTTACAAAAGAATGTCTTATTCTCTGGAACTATCGCCGATAATATTAGATGGGGTAATAAGGATGCCTCGCTTGAAGATATTAAACATGTATGTCATTTAGCTTGTGCTGATGAATTTATTGATTTAATGCCAAAGGGCTATGATACCTATATTGAACAAGGTGGTACTAATGTCTCAGGTGGTCAGAAACAAAGATTATGTATTGCCCGTGCTTTATTAAAGAAACCTAAGATATTAATCATGGATGATTCTACTAGTGCCGTTGATACTAAAACGGACGCTATTATAAGACAAGCTATGAAAGAATATATTCCTGAGACGACCAAGATTATTATTGCCCAAAGAACTTCAAGTGTTGAAGACGCCGATAGAATTATTGTTATGGACAATGGAAGAATTGATGCCATAGGTACAAGTGAAGAGCTATTGAAAAATAATAAGATTTATCAAGAAGTGTATTATTCACAAAATAAACAAGGTACAGAAAAGGAGGAAGATAATCATGAATAAGAAAAATGAAAATCGTTCTTTAACTGTTAAACGTTTAATTAAATTGTTGTTTTCTTTCTATCCTAAGTTACTACCATTTATTATTGTATTAATTATCGTAAATGCGATTATAAGTTCTTTGCCTTCTATTTTCCAACAAAAAATAGTTGCACTAATTCAAGTAGCCTTTGAAAAACAATTATCATTTGATACTATAAGGCCTGAAGTATTAAAACTAATTTCAATACTTGCAAGTCTATATATCACAAGTTTAATTGCTGGCGTTGTTTATAACCAACTAATGGCTATTTTTACTCAAGGTACTTTAAGTAAGCTTAGAATTAAGCTATTTGATCATATGGAAACATTACCAATCAGATTCTTTGACAGCCATCAAAGAGGTGATGTTATGTCATACTATACAAATGATGTAGAATCTTTAAGACAAATGATTTCTCAAAGTTTTCCCCAACTCATGATTTCAGGAATTACTTTAACAACAATCCTTTGTATCATGTTCTACTATAGTGTTTGGATGGCTCTTGTTATTATCTTTGGTGCCATTGTTTCTCTTATTATCACAAAACGTGTTGGTGGTAAGTCTTCTAAATATTTCATGGCTCAACAAAAAAATGTTGCTGTTACTGAAGGGGTGATTGAAGAAATGATTAATGGTCAAAAAGTTATTAAGGTATTTAATCATGAAGAAGAAACTAAACAACAGTTTGATGAAGTAAATAATAAATTATATGAGTCTTCTTATTTAGCTAATAAGTATTCAAATACTTTAATGCCTATATTAAATAATGTATCTTATATTGTTTATGTCTTGGTTGCTATGGCTGGTGGCTTATTTATGGAATTAGGTATTCCTAATGTATCATTTTCTGGCCTACCATTTTCCATTGCGGTCGTTGTTCCTTTCCTTGGTATGTCTAGACAATTTGCGGGTAATATCCAACAAATATCACCACAAATCAATTCAATCGTCATGGGTCTTGCAGGTGCAAAACGTATCTTTGAACTAATGGATGAGGAAAGTGAGAAAGATGATGGCTATGTAACTCTTGTTAATGCTAAATGGGTTAATGGCGAGCTTGTTGAATGTAATGAAAGAACTGATATTTGGGCTTGGAAGCATCCTCATCACGATGGAACTTTAACATATACCGAGCTTAAGGGTGATGTAAGATTCTTAGATGTAGACTTTGCCTATAATCCTGATAAACAAATCCTACATAACATCACACTATATGGTAAACCTGGCCAAAAGATTGCCTTTGTAGGTGCTACAGGTGCTGGTAAGACTACCATTACAAATCTAATTAATCGATTCTATGATATTGCCGATGGCAAGATTAGATATGATGGCATAAACATCAACAAAATCAAGAAATCTTCTTTAAGAAAATCACTTGGCATTGTTTTACAAGATACTGTCTTATTTACGGGAACGGTTATGGATAACATCAGATACGGTAGACTTGATGCCACAGATGAAGAATGTATCGCAGCCGCAAAGCTTGCAGGTGCTCATTCATTTATTAAACTATTACCAGAAGGCTATAATACGATGTTAAATGGTGATGGCTCGTCTTTATCACAAGGCCAATGCCAACTATTAGCCATAGCCCGTGCTGCTGTAGCTGATCCTCCAGTTATGATTCTTGATGAAGCTACTTCTTCAATTGATACTAGAACCGAACAAATTGTTCAACAAGGTATGGATGCCCTTATGAATGGTAGAACTGTATTTGTAATCGCTCATAGATTATCAACAGTAAAGAATTCAAATGTAATTCTAGTATTAGACCATGGCTCTGTAATTGAAAGAGGAACTCATGAAGAATTACTTGAAAAAAAGGGACAATATTATCAACTATATACTGGTGCTTTTGAACTAGAATAGAAACTAGCCATTATTTAAATATAATGGCTTTTTTAAACTATAATATTGATATGATTAAGCCAATTTGTAAAGATGTTTTCTTTTTATCTAAAAAAGCTAATAAAGCTAGTAAGTCTGATATTCAAGTAGGAATAGACTTACTTGATACCTTAAGAGCTCATAAAGATGAATGTATTGGTATGGCTGCTAATATGATTGGATCTAATTTAGCTATTATTGTGGTTAATATGGCACTAGTTGATGTTGTTATGTTTAATCCAAAGATAATAAGTAAAAGTGGTGAATATAAAACTTCAGAAGCTTGCCTATCTTTAAGTGGTACTAGAAATTGTATACGTCATCAAAAGATTAAGGTTGAATATTATGATTTAAGTTTTAAGAAGTGCGTTAATGAATATAGTGGTATCATAGCAGAAACAATAGAACATGAAATTGATCATTTAAATGGAGTGATTATATAGGGGTAAAAACATGAATGATATTGAAATCGCAAATAAATGTGAAAAGAAAAAGATAAGTGAAGTAGTAAAAGAGCTTGGTATTGATGAGGAATACGTTGAATACTATGGCAAGTATAAGGCAAAGATTGATTATCATCTTGTAAAAGAAAATCCAAATAGTAAATTGATTCTTGTTACTGCGATAAATCCAACTCCTGCCGGGGAAGGTAAGACTACAACCACTATTGGACTTGCTGATGGCTTAAGAAAAGTTGGCAAGAAATCAATTGTTTGTTTAAGAGAGCCATCTCTTGGTCCAGTCTTTGGTGTAAAAGGTGGGGCAACAGGTGGCGGCTATGCTCAAGTAAGCCCAATGGAAGACATCAATCTTCATTTTACTGGCGATTTTCACGCTATTGGTGCTGCCAATAATTTATTATGTGCGCTACTTGATAATCATATCTATCAAGGCAATGCATTAAATATCGATCCTAGTAAGATTGTTATTAAAAGATGTGTTGATATGAATGATAGACAACTTAGAAAGATTATTGATGGTGTTGGTGGTAAAACAAATGGTGTTGAAAGAAGTGATGGCTTTGAGATAACAGTTGCCAGTGAAGTAATGGCTATTCTTTGTCTTTCTAATAGTTTAAGTGATTTAAAAAGAAGATTAGCTAATATTATTGTTGCTTATACATATGATGATAAGCCAATTAAGGCTAGTGATATAAATGCTCAAGGGGCTATGACTTCTTTATTAAAAGATACGATTAATCCAAATCTTGTTTCAACACTAGAATATACACCAGCCCTAATTCATGGTGGACCATTTGCCAATATTGCTCATGGCTGTAATTCTTTATTGGCCACAAAACTTGGTATGTCTTTGGCTGATTATACAGTAACTGAAGCTGGTTTTGGTGCTGATTTAGGAGCTGAAAAATTCTTAGATATCAAATGTCGTAAGGCTAATTTAAAGCCAAATTGTGTAGTGCTTGTTGCTACTGTTAGAGCCCTTAAATATAATGGTGGTTTACCAAAAGAAGATTTAAATAAAAAAGATATAGATGCCCTTAAAAAAGGTCTACCTAATTTACTAAGACATATTTCTAATATTAAAGATGTATATCATCTACCAGTATGTGTTTCAATAAATCATTTTGAAAATGATGATAAAGAAGAAATAGAAATCATCAAAGAAGAATGTATGAAACTTGGTGTAAAGGCCATTCTTTGTGATGTTTATACCAAGGGCGGAATAGGTGGCATAGAACTTGCTAATGAGGTTATATCTTTATGTGATAAAGAAAATGATTTTGACTTTGCCTATAAAATAGAACAAAGTATCAAAGAAAAAATAGAGACTATTGTAAAGAAGATATACCATGGATCAGGTGTGGTATATAGTGAAGAAGCTTTAAAACAACTTTCCAAAATAGAAGAACTTGGTTACAACAACCTTCCAATTTGTATCGCAAAAACACCTTATTCATTTTCTGATGATGTTAAACTACTTGGTGCACCAAGTGATTTTGTATTAACAGTTAAAAACTTAAAGATTGCTGCAGGAGCTGAATTTATTGTGGTATATGCTGGCAATGTCTTGACTCTACCTGGTTTACCAAAACAACCTGCTGCCAATAATATTGATATTGATGATAATGGAAACATATCAGGTTTGTTTTGAAAATATAGTAAAATTTAAACATGACAATTAAGAATGTAATATTTGATTTAGGAAATGTTTTGATAGATTTTCATCCCTTAGAATATATAAAATCTCTTGGCTATGATGATAATAAGGCTCTTGAGATATTAAATTGTACCATCAAAGATAAAATATGGAATGATATGGACAAAGGTATATATCAATCTAAGAATGAATATATCAAGGCTTTTTGTCTAAAGTATCCTCATTTAAAAGATGAAATAACAAATTTTCTAAGTGGTCCTTGGATGGAAAATGTAATTATTCCTATCAAAGAAAATCAAAAGATGATAGAACTTGTTAAACAAAAAGGACTAAAGTATTATATTTTATCTAATTATCCAAAGGATGCCTTTGCCTATACCTATGATTTATGTCCATTTATCAGAAATGCTGATGGTATGTTAATATCTTATAGTGTTTTGAAGGTAAAACCAGAAAAAGAAATTTATTTGGAATTATTAGATAGATACAAGCTAAATGCTGATGAGTGCTTATTTATAGATGACTTACCTGCTAATATTAAGGGAGCAGAAAGTGTTGGCATAAAGGGCATAGTCTATAAAAATTTAGATGATACTTATAAAGAATTAGAGAGGTATTTAAACCAATGCAACAATATTTAGACTTATGTAAACATATTTTAGATAATGGTGAAACTAGAAAAGACCGTACAGGTACTGGAACTATTTCTACTTTTGGCTATCAAATGCGTTTTAACTTACAAGAAGGTTTTCCACTTTTAACTACTAAAAAAGTATTCTATAGAGGAATATTTGAAGAACTACTTTGGTTTTTAAGTGGTAGCACCAATATTAAACCATTAGTAGATAAAAAAGTTGGTATTTGGAATGAGTGGCCATATAAAGACTATACAAATAGTAAGGACTATAAGGGTGAAACACTTGAGGAATTTGTTGAAAAAATAAGAAATGATCAAGAATTTGCGGATAAATATGGAAACTTAGGTCCAGTATATGGTAAACAATGGCGTGATTTTAATGGTGTTGATCAAATTAAAGAGCTTATTGAAAATA
>CAVGFC010000076.1:0-7542 GCA_963628775.1 Acutalibacteraceae bacterium | reverse complement strand
GCTTTTATTGAAAGCTCTAATAGGTCTTTATTAATGTTTTCTAAGATCATGTGTTCCCTCTTTCCAAATGAATTATATATGATTCACATTTTTGGTCAATTTTTAGTGAAAGCTCCGTTTTTATCTAAAGCTCCGTTTGATGCGGATATTATGGGACTTTTTTAGTAGTTTATATCTTAAATAATATTGGTTTTTAGCCTCAATAATGGTATTTTAATGGTGTAAAGATATAAATTTGCTCACTTAAAAACTCTGTTTTCTGTCATAAATTTTCTTAATTTTACAGAAAGCTCCGTTAGACTAATCTGATAAATGAGCGGATTTACTTATTTTTTATTTTTTGATTAAGGGTTTGAGTATAACTTTGGAAACTGGAATCTCGCAAAGGTTATTTAGCTCAAACACTTTTTCATTCAGAAATATCTTAGATACTTGTAATGGTGTAGAGAATTTAAATTGAGGCCTTGGATAGTTGTTAACCATGGCTGATACATGTTCTATATCTTTTTCATCATATACTTCCATAGAATAACCTTTAGGTATTAGTTCTCTAAAGTGCTCATGGTTCTTTTCACATTTTCCTTTTTGATCACTTCTATTAGGCTTACAATAGAAGACGTTTATAAGTTTTTCACCTGTTTCATTACTTGTTTCAATACTTATAGGATCTAGAAATTCGCTGCCGTTATCAGTAAGAATAACTTCAAATATTTCTTTAAACAAATCATCGCCAAGATGCATCTTGATTGAGTCAAATATTCTATTTACTTCTTCTTCACTTCTAGAATTTAGTTTAAAGAATAACTGCAAATTACTTTTAGTATAAAGAAGAGATAATACACAAGCACCTTCAACAACTTTTCCCAATACAGTATCTAATTGCCATATATTGGCATTAGGGTTATCGCTGGTATAAGTCGCATAGTCTTCTAGCTTTCTACCTACAAGATAGTTATAATCTTTTCTTTTCCTTTTAACAGGCTTTTTAGATACCTTATATCTTGTTTTCCTTTTAAGGTCGATATTTCTTACGGTTAGCACTTTATTATCTATGTACCGATAGGCGGTAGAAGGAGCGATGTTTAAACTGTTTGTGGCGATGATAACACTAATAGAGTGACCGTTTCTTATTCCTTGGCTTATATGATAATCCAGGTCCGTTATCTCTTTAGCTGTTTTCTTAATACCTTTCTTATGTTCGGACATATTGGCTTCATATGTTTCTTGAGCCACATGAGCTTTGTAGAACACCTTAGGCATATGACAGGTTTTAAGCTTATCACAACCATTGCATACATAAGGATATCTATTGATTTGTTTACATTCAGGAAGACTTATAAAATCTTTACAATCGATATTACAGTTATGATGCCTACAATATTTACATAAACCAGTATTACAGGTATCACATAATCTAATCTTTTTACAGGTTTCAAATCTTCCACATAAGTTGGACTTAAGACTTTTATTAGATACTTCTCGTTTATTATAGATTTCTTCCTTTATACCTCGAGGATCTCTTTCTAAGGTATTGGCTATTTCAAATAATTTATATCCTTGGTTTAAACAATTCTCTATTATTCCTCTGTCTTTTACATTTAAATGTTTATAAGCGGATTTCATAATAAATTGTCCTTTCTAACCGCTCATCTATCAGATACATTAATTACATCATGAAATAACAAAATATCAAAAACGGAGCTTTACATGAAAAAACATACGAAAACGGAGCTTTCAAAAATAATTGAGCCTGTAGATCCTAGTAGTAATTAATATTGAAAAAAGTTACTTATTCATGGTAATATATTTAAGCGAACTTTCTTTGGGCAAATAGTCCAAGGCGTGAAGGAGGAAAGAAATGAGAGAAGGTATTCATCCAGACTACCATAAGGTTAAGGTAGTTTGTGCAGGCTGTGGTGCTGAATTTGAATCTAGTTCAACTGTTAAAGGTGATGTAATCAAGGTTGATACTTGTTCAAAATGTCATCCATTCTATACTGGTAGACAAAGATTTACAGCTGCTGCTGGTAGAATTGAAAAATTCAATAAGAAATACGGTACAAAATAGTAAGGTTAAATCCTTACTTTTTTGTGGCATAATGGAGAAAGAAAAAGGAGCTTCAATATGTATCAAAGATATGCTGATGGTTGGCTAGAGACTATTTCTGGTTGCATGTTTGCAGGTAAAACAGAAGAATTAATAAGAAGAGTAAAGGTTTTAGAATTTGCTCATAAAAAGATTCAAGTCTTTAAGCCTGTTATAGATAATCGTTATTCAAATACAAAGGTTGTTTCTCATGCTGGTTCTAATGTAGAAAGTATTGTTGTTTCTTCATCTCAAGAGATTTTGGAATTAACAGAAGCTGATACTGAAGTAGTAGCTATTGATGAGGTACAATTTTTTGATGATAGAGTCGCAGATGTATGCGATGTTTTAGCTAATCGCGGTATTAGGGTAATGGTGGCAGGTCTAGATACAGATTTTAGAGGTGAACCTTTTGGTCCTATGCCTAAGCTAATGGCAGAGGCTGAGTTTGTTACTAAGCTTACTGCTGTATGTAATAAGTGTGGTGCTCCTGCAACAAGAACTCAAAGAATTATTAATGGTAAGCCTGCAAAATATAAAGATCCAATTGTTTTAGTTGGTGCAGCTGAAAGTTATGAGGCAAGATGCAGAAAGTGCCATGAAGTTATTGGCAAACCAGAGCCAGAGGTGTATTAATATATGGACGCAAAGATTGTTAAACTTGAAAGTATTGAAAAGCGTTTTCTAGAAATCGGTGAAGAAATGCTTAAGGATGAGGTTGTTTCTAATGTTAAGGCTTTTACTAAGCTTTCAAAGGAACAAGCTACTCTTAAGGGTGCTTATGATGCTTATCAAGAATATAAAAAATTAAATAGTGATATAAAGGGCGCAGAAGAAATGTTAAATGATTCTGATCCTGAAATAAAAGAAATGGCCGAGATGGAGCTTAGCGATGCTAAGGAAAAGCTTGAAAAGTTAAATGAACATATTCAAGAATTATTACTTCCTCGAGATCCAGAAGATGCATATGATTGTTTAGTTGAAATAAGAGGTGCAGCTGGTGGCGATGAAGGTAATATTTTCGCTGGTGATTTATATAGAATGTATAACTACTATGCGACAAATATGGGTTTCAAGACTGAAGTAATGGAATCAAGTGAATCAGAAGCTGGCGGTTATGCCTTAATTAGTTTTGCGGTTAAGGGCCAAGATGCTTATCGTCATTTTAAGTTTGAATCAGGTGCTCATCGAGTTCAAAGAGTTCCAAAGACTGAGACACAGGGTAGAGTTCATACTTCTACAGCGACTGTTTTTGTGCTTCCTGATGTAGAAGATGAAGATGTAGAAATTCCTGATAGTGATTTAGAAATCGAAACCCATCGTGCAAGCGGTGCTGGTGGCCAACATATCAATAAGACTGATAGTGCAGTTAGAATTGTGCATAAGCCTACAGGTATTACCGTAAATTGCCAAGATGGTAGAAATCAATTGGCTAATAAGGAAACAGCTTTAAGAATTATTAAGGCTCGTGTTTATAATTTCTATAAGGAACAAAAAGAAAAAGAGGCTGGTGAGGCTAGAAAGAGTAAGATTGGTACTGGTGATAGAAGTGAGAAGATTAGAACTTACAACTATCCTCAAAATAGAGTAACTGATCACAGAATCGGTCTAACTATCAATCAATTAGATAGAATCATGGAAGGTAAGCTTGATGATATTATTAATGCGCTTATCAAAAATGAGGAACAGGAAAAGCTTTTACATGAGCAGTTATAATGATTTATTAAATGAATATAAGAAGGTCTTTAATGATAAGGAAACATTAAGGGCTTTTCTTTTTGAGTTATGTAACGAATATGACATCGACTTATATATGGAAAAGGATAATGAGGCTGATGAAAGAGTAGTAAAACGTTTTATTGAAGGTGTTGATAAACTAGTTAAGAATGAGCCTTTAAATTATGTGCTTGGTTATTCTTATTTCTATGGTTATAAGATGATTGTCAATGAGAATGTTTTGATACCTCGTTTTGAAACAGAAGAACTTGTTGGTTTAGTGCTTTCTAAATATGATGAGTATTTTAAGGGTCAAAAGATTAATTTGGCTGATGTTGGTACAGGTAGTGGGGCAATCGCTATTGCGCTTAAAAAAGAAGAGGCTAATTTAAATGTATGTGCTAGCGATATTTCTTTTGATGCGCTTAATGTAGCTAGAAAAAATGCTAAGAATAATGATGCGGATGTTACTTTTTATCAAGGTTCAATGTTAGATCCATTAATTGAAAATAATATAAAGTTAGATATTTTGGTTTCAAATCCACCATATATCAAACAAGATGAAGTACTAGATCCAAGCGTTAAGGATTATGAGCCTCATGTTGCCTTGTTTGGCGGCGATGATGGTTTGAAGTTTTATCGCATGATTTTTGAAAATGCTCATAAAGTATTAAAAGATAAGAGTATGATGTTTTTTGAGATTGGTTATGATCAAAAAGAAAATTTAAGTGCTTTAGCTTCTAGTTATTTTAAGGATGCTCATATTGAGGTTTTTAAGGATATCAATAAAAAAGATAGAATGTTGTTTATAAGTTTATTATAATAGATGCGTATTTAAAGGAGAAAAATAAAATATGAATATTTCACCACTTCAAAAATTTAGACTAGAATATAGTCCAAAACTTCCAGGCATGTTAAGACATGGAATTAATGAAATTTGTGTAAAAGAAGGGGAAGAGACAAAGTCGGTAGCTGATCAAGATAAGATTAAGGCTTTATTCCCTAATACTTATGGTAAAAAGGAAATTACTTTTGTTAAGGGTACAAATACTTCAATTGCTAAAAAACAAGTAGTTGGTGTTATTTTATCTGGTGGTCAAGCACCTGGTGGTCATAATGTTGTTTGTGGCTTATATGATGCTTTAAAGGCTACAAATAGCGAAAATGTATTATATGGTTTCAAGAATGGTCCAAGTGGCTTACTTGATGATGACTATCTAGTGTTTGATGATGAATATATTAATCAATATAGAAATACTGGTGGTTTTGATATTATCGGTTCTGGTAGAACAAAACTTGAAACAGAGACACAATTCGCTGTTGCAGCTGAGGTTTGTAAGAAACATGAGATTACTGCCATTGTAATTATTGGTGGCGATGATTCTAATACTAATGCAGCAGTTTTAGCTGAATATTTTGCAGCTCATAACACAGGTGTACAAGTAATCGGTTGTCCAAAGACTATTGATGGTGACTTAAAGAATGAAGATATTGAATGTTCATTTGGTTTTGATACTGCTACTAAGACTTATTCTGAATTAATCGGTAATATTGAAAGAGATGCAAACAGTGCTAAGAAATATTGGCATTTTATTAAGGTAATGGGTAGAAGCGCATCTCATGTTGCCTTAGAATGTGCTCTAGAAACTCAACCAAATGTATGCCTAATTTCTGAAGAAGTTGCAGCTAAGAAGTTGTCTTTATCTACAATTGCTGATTATATTGCTGATTCTGTAAATGATAGAGCTAATAATGGTATGAACTTTGGTGTTTGTATTATTCCTGAAGGTGTAGTTGAATTTGTTCCTGAATTTGGTGCTTTAATTGCTGAAATTAATGAATTACTTGCAGGTGAAAAGGCTACTGCTTTCAATAATTTAGCTACTTGGAAGGAAAAATATGCTTTCATTGAAAATGGCTTAAGTAAGGATGCTATGGCAGTATTTGCTATTTTACCTGAAAATATTCAACAACAATTATTCTTAGAGAGAGATCCACATGGTAATGTTCAAGTTTCTTTAATTGAATCTGAAAAGTTGTTCTCTGCATTAGTTAAAAATAAGCTAGAAGAAAGAAGAAAAGCAGGCACTTATAATGGCAAGTTTAATGCTTTACATCACTTCTTTGGTTATGAAGGTAGATGTGCTTTCCCTTCTAATTTCGATGCTGATTATTGTTATTCATTAGGTTATAACGCCTTCATGTTAATTCAATATGGATACAATGGTTACTTATCAAAGGTTTCTAACTTATCTAAGCCAGCTGAAGAATGGGTTGCTGGTGGTATGCCTATCACTAAGATGATGAATATGGAAAGAAGACATGGTGAAGATAAGCCAGTTATCAAGAAGGCTTTAGTTGAACTTGATGGTAAACCATTTAAGTATTTTGAAGCACATAGAGACACTTGGGCTAAGGAAACTGCTTATACTTATCCTGGTGCTATTCAATATTATGGACCAAGTGAGGTTTGTGATTTAACAACTAGAACTTTGGCTCTTGAAAAAGGTGAATAATTAAAAGACCGTCCTTAATTGGACGGTTTTATTATGAATTATTCATTTAATTGTGTCATACATTGTAAAAAACGCTTGCTCGTCTTTTGACGTTATAGCATTTATATGCTACAGATTATTATAGTGTGTCCACATTCTTATAATATGTATTTCATGCTTTTCTTCATTAACTTCATATACTATTCTGTGTTGCCTGTTAATTCTTCTAGAATATAATCCTGTTAAATCACCAAGTAGTTTTTCATATGATGGTGGATAACAAAATGGATCTTTAATCATTAAAGCTATAATGTTTTTGCAATTTTTATCTAAACCAGCACTCTTTAATTTTGCTTTATCTTTTTCGGCTTGTTTAGAAAATTTAATTAAATAATTACCACTCTTCATCAGGATTAAATTCCTTAGCTTGATCCCAATTTTCGGTTTCTCTAATGTTGTTTATGTTGTCTACGAAGCCTGGTATGCTGGATAAATATAGAGTCTCTTCAATATTATTCCATTCATCTTCGGAAACTAGCACAGCATTTTTTCCTTTGTTGTTTACAATTGTGACTGGATTAAAGCCAATATTCACATCACTTACCAACTTGAATAAATTTTGTCTCGCTTTTGTAATATTGATAGTATTCATATTTTCACCTCGCACTTATATTATAACGTACCATTTTACGTACATCAATCACATTTGAGCTAAAACAAAAAACAATCATTTTAAAGTACTATAATATCCGTAAAAAACGGAGCTTTACTAAAAATTGACCCTAGAAAAAATTATTCTTTTATATATCTAAAATGAGGTCCTTTTTAATAAACTAGGTAAAGAATTTTCTATTACAAATGCTAAATAGTCTGCTGCCTTTTTAGGGTCATGCGTTTGCTTATTAGAAAATTCATCTATTAAAAGACCAGCTATAGCTTCAGTATAAAAATGAGTTAAGAATTCTTTGAATTCTTCATCAACTTTAACATTAAGCTGCTGTTGAGTGTTTTCTATTATTTTTCCTGTAACACCTATAAAATCTGCATAGAAAAAGCGTTTCATTTCATTTCTTCCCATAGAATCATAGGCACAACTTAAAAGATGTTTATTTTCTTGAACGTAATTCATCACAAATATAACTGCTTCTTTATAGTCTATTAGTAAATCAAATTGTTTTACTATTTCTATAGCTTCTTCTTCCAACATCCATTTTAATAAATCATATATATCACTAAAATGATAAT
>CAVGFC010000075.1:0-9924 GCA_963628775.1 Acutalibacteraceae bacterium | reverse complement strand
TAATTGTTGAATATAATCCATTTCATAATGGTCATATCTATCATATAAACAAAACAAAAGAATTAACTAATCCTGATTTACTTATCGCTATTACTAGTGGTAATTTCACTCAAAGAGGTGAAATCTCTATCATCAATAAATTTGAAAAAACTAAAGCTGCTTTAAATCATGGTATAGATTTAGTAGTAGAACTTCCATATATCTATACTCTACAAAACGCATCAGTATTTGGAAGTAAAAGCGTAGAACTATTAAATAAGTTACATATAAATAATTTAGTATTTGGTTCAGAAACAAATAATCTAAAAGAACTTAAAGATTTCGCTTCCTATAATATACAAATAGATTATCTAAAAGAAATAATGGATCAAGGAAATTCTTTCCCTAAGGCTTATGGCTTATTAGCTGGCAATCTATATCCCAACGATATCTTAGGCATAAGCTATCTAAGAGCCCTAGAAAACACAAGTATCAAACCTTTTTTAATTCAAAGGACAAACAGTTATCATAGCGAAGAGCTATCATCTATCGCTAGCGCAAAGGCCATAAGACTTGCGATAAAAGAAAATAAAGACTATTCTTTGGCAACGCCTTTAAAAATAGATAATCCATTATTTAATGATGATTTATACCCTTACTTACAAAGACTATTACTAACACAAGATAAAGAATATCTAAAAAACATTTTCTTAGTAAGTGAAGGCATTGAAAACTTGCTTATCGGTAATGCCTATAAATATGATAATTATGATGACTTTATAAATGCTTGCGTTTCAAGAAGATACACAAGAGCTAGAATACAAAGAATTCTTATGAATATCATTAATCAAATAAGCAAGAAAGAAGTTGAAAATTTAGAACCATTAAACTATGTTAGAGTATTAGGTTTCAATAGTAAAGGTAGAGAATATCTAAGAACTTTAAAAGATGATGAAATAAATATTGTCACGCAATTTAAAAATATTCCAGCTTCATATAAACAAATTGAATGGAAAGTTTCTAATATTTATGCAAGCTTTACAAAAGATAGACAAGCATATCTTAAACAAGAATTAAAAGGGCCAATCATAATTGATTGACCCTATTTATTATTTAATCTTATCTAGATGCCAGATGTCATTTACATAGTTGTTAATAGTTCTATCACTTGAGAAGAAACTTGAATTAGCGATATTACATAAGCACATTCTAGCCCACTTACTCTTATCTATATATAAGCCATAAATCTTATCATGAGCTTGTTTATATGACTCAAAATCTGCAAGAATCATATATTCATCATTTCTAAGTAAGAACTCATTAGCTACATCCATAAAGGCATTTTTATCTTCATCAAATGTACCATCAGTTAATGAATCAATAACACGTTTAAGTTCTGCATTATTTTGATAGTAATCATATGGACGATAGTCAGCCTTCCTTGTGGCAACTTCTTCCTCATTCATACCAAAGATAACGATATTATCATCACCTACTAAGCCTCTAATTTCCACATTAGCGCCATCCATTGTACCAAGGGTAACAGCACCATTCATCATAAATTTCATGTTACCAGTACCAGAAGCTTCCTTACCTGCTGTTGAAATTTGTTCAGAAACATCTGCAGCTGGCATTAACTTTTCAGCAATAGTTACACGATAATTTGGAATAAATACAACCTTGATAAACTTACTTACAAGAGGATCTTCATCAATAGTCTTACCAACACAATTGATTAATCTAATAACATCCTTAGCGAAATAATAAGTACCAGCTGCCTTAGCACCAAAGATAAATGTAGTCTTTGGCATACTAAAATCTGGTTCATTATGAATTCTATGATATAAAGAAATTACATACATGATATTTAAAAGTTGTCTTTTATATGCATGCAAACGCTTAGCTTGTACATCATAGATACTATTTGGATCAATTTCAATACCATATAGTTTATTTAGATAATTAGCTAATTCTTCCTTTTTACCCTTTTTAACATTTAGAAATTCTTCTTGTAGTTTACTATCATCAACATATTTGTTTAATTCAGCTAACTTATTGAAATCTTTTCTAATATCGACATTGGTATATTTCTTAATAAGACTTACAAGTTCTCTATTTGAATAAAGTAGCCATCTTCTTTGAGTAATACCATTTGTCTTATTGTTAAACATATCAGGATAAATTTCATAGAAATTCTTAAATGTATCTTTAACTAAGATATCACTATGTATTTTAGCTACACCATTTATTGAGAAAGAACCAACAATTGATAAATTAGCCATCTTAACACTGCCATTAGAAATAATTCTTACTGAACTAATAAAATTATCATCTTTACCTAATTGTCTTAAGCTACTAACGAAACGATTATCAATTTCTTCAATGATTAAATAAATTCTTGGAAGAAGTGTTTGAATATAATTGATTGGCCACTTTTCAAGAGCTTCTTGTAAAACAGTATGATTTGTATAGGCAAAAGTATGCTTAACAATTTCAAAAGCTTTGTCCCATGAATAATCATATTCATCCATTAAAAGTCTCATTAATTCTGGTATCGCTAATGCAGGATGAGTATCATTTAATTGAATAACTACCTTATCCGCAAAATTATCTAAATTAGGATTGTTTTTTAAATGCTCTCTAATAATAGTTTGTAAACCAGCAGAAACAAAGAAATATTCTTGTTTAATACGAGTTAACTTACCCTCTTCTGTATAATCCTCAGGATATAGATTTAAACAAATCTTTTCTACATCTTGTAAATACTCAGGATAAGCCATATGACTTGGAAGATTATCACTTGGTTCAGCTGACCACATTCTTAAAGTATTAGTAGTAAAAGTATCAGCACCAACAATTGGCATATCATATGGTATAGCTAGTACTTCTTCATAATTAACATGATTGAAACCTAAATCACCTTTTTCATCTCTATATACTTCTACATTTCCATAGAATCTTACAGAAACACCCTTTTCAGCTTTTCTAATTTCCCAAGGATAGCCATATCTTAGCCATTGATCTGGAACTTCAACTTGTTTATTATCAATGATTAATTGCTTAAATAAGCCATTACGATATCTAATAGTATTACCATTACCAGCATAGTTTAAACTAGCTAGAGAATCTAAAAAGCATGCAGCAAGTCTACCTAAACCACCATTGCCAAGTCCTGCATCAGCTTCACAATCTTCAATTTCATTTATATCGATACCTAATTCATCTAAAGCATCCTTAGTCATATCATATAAACCAAGAGACATTAAGTTATTGCTTAACATTCTTCCCATTAAAAATTCTAATGAGAAATAATATAAAGACTTATCTTGATCTTTCTTAACGCTTTCCCTAGTCTTTTTCCAATTAGCCATCGCATGAGCCATAACAAGAGAACCTAAAGCTGCATATTGTTCATAAATAGTTGATTCTTTAACTGACTTACCGAATTTAACTTCTAAAAATTTAACATAAGCACCCTTAAGATTTTCTTTGTTTGTAAACATTTTAGAAATTTCGAAATCAAAATTTTCCATAAATACCTATAATTGCTCCTTTTTTATTTAACCGTACCTATTATATCAATAACACTATCTAATTCACTTATCTTTTTATTTAGCTCTTTAACACTGGCATCTTTATTATGACTTACATATCTTTCTTTTAAATCTTTTAAATATTCCAACAAGATAGCATCTTTCTTTTTTAATAATATTGGACCATAAGCTATTTCTTTCTCACTATAGCTTTTATGATAATTGGTATTAAAGACTATTATTTGATAAAACTTATCTTCTTTTAAAATAACTTCATCAAGAATTGTATAGTTATTATCACTAATAAATTGTCTTAATTTATCAACATCTTTATTGACTTGAACAATAATTTTTTGGTGTTTTGATAAATCCTTACCCTTAAAGATATCCATAACGGTATAATAGCCCATTCCCGCAATAACAATTATTTGGCCATCATCTTTTACATCATTTAAACCATCACTTAACAAAGGAATTACTTTCCCTTCTAAGCCATATTTTTCAATTGTTTCCTTAGCATGATTTAATGGTCCTATTTTATTATCAACCGCATATACTTTTTGGCTAATCTTATTAGTAACTAAAAAACAAGGTAGTAAAGCATGGTCACTTCCAATGTCATAAACTACCTTATTTTCATCTACTAATTTAGCTATTTCTAATAATCTTTTTGACAGCATTAGCGCTTATCATCCAAAAATTCTTTTAAACGTTTGCACTTAGTAGGATTCTTCAATTTTCTTAAAGCCTTAGCCTCAATTTGTCTAATTCTTTCTCTAGTTACATCGAATTCTTTTCCTACTTCTTCTAAAGTTCTAGTTCTTCCATCTTCTAGACCAAATCTAAGTCTTAATACCTTTTCTTCTCTTTCAGTTAGAGTTTGAAGTACTAAATCAATTTCTTCCTTTAATAATTCATTATTGGCATATTGGTCAGGAGAAATAGTAGCCTTATCCTCAATAAAATCACCTAAGTGTGAATCATCTTCTTCACCAATTGGTGTTTCAAGTGAAACTGGATCTAGGGCAATCTTTTGGATTTCTCTTACCTTATCAGCAGACATACCATTACCCATTCTCTCGGCGATTTCTTCAGCACTAGGATCTCTACCTAATTCTTGTACAAGTTGTCTTTGAATACGGGTCATCTTATTGATTGTTTCAACCATATGAACCGGAATTCTAATAGTTCTAGCTTGGTCTGCAATAGCACGAGTAATAGCTTGTCTTATCCACCATGTTGCATAAGTAGAGAACTTAAAGCCCTTATGATAGTCAAATTTATCAACAGCCTTAATTAAACCTAGGTTACCTTCTTGAATCAAA
The DNA here is from genome assembly GCA_963628775.1 of Acutalibacteraceae bacterium. GTDB lineage: Bacteria > Bacillota_I > Bacilli_A > Erysipelotrichales > Erysipelotrichaceae > Colivicinus. The sequence goes on along the minus strand of CAVGFC010000075.1, from coordinate 5,087 downwards.
TCAAGGAATAACATACCTCTACCAGTATATTTTTTCGCAATGGCAACAACTAGACGTAAGTTAGCACTAACAAGTTCTTTCTTAGCTTCTTCAGCATCAGGACCACCAGCTTCAATACGCTTTGCGATTTCAATTTCTTGATCAGCCTTTAATAGAGGTACCCTACCGATTTCCTTTAGATACATCTTAACTGGATCATTTACCTTAGTATATTTACTTGCGGCTTCATAGTTGATGACAATGTTCTTTTCAGAATCTTCATCTTCGCCATCTTCACTAGCTAAGTAGTCATCATCATCTAAATCTTCATCATCTTCTGTTTCTTCAACTAAATCGATGTTTTCATTGTTTGCCCAATCATAGAAGGCTTCTACATCATCGTCAGTCATATCAAAACGATCAAGGGCTTGAATGACATCTTTTTGATCAATATCAGCCTTAGTCTTATTTAATTCAATTAGAAAGCTTTTTAGTTCATCTAAATCATTAAACTTTCTACTAGCCAATGTTGATTGCATATTAGGCTTCTTTTCTTCCCTAATAACACGAGGTTCATATTTCTTTGGCTTAGCGATTGAAATTTGTTTCTTAGGCTTTACAACCTTCTTTTCTTCTGCCTTAACTTCCTTAACTTCAGTTTTCTTTGTTTCTTTTGAAGTAGCCTTGCTAGCTTTTTTAGCTTCTTTAGCTACTTTTTCTTCTTTTTTCTTAGCTACTTTTACTACTTTCTTTTCTTCCTTAGAAGGCTTAACTTCCTTTTTCTTAGTTACTTCTTTCTTTGTAGGTTTTTTTGTTTCCTTTGTTTCTTTTTTACTTGCCATTTTTGCCTCCCAATTCTCTAAGTATATCTGTATATTCCCTTATATATTCCTTAGTTTCATCATCCATTACTAGAGACTTCTCAATTTTCTTTTTTAAATAATCTTTTCTTTGTTTGATTATTTCTTCTTTGACTCTTTTGATAGAACCTAAAAGAATATCTTTGTCATATACAGATGGTAAATTCTCAATAGTACCTAAATTAACAATTAGGTTTTTAACATCTTCATCATCTACTTCGTTATATAAAGTAGACAAGTCACATTCATCTTTCTTACGATATTCATCTTGAATAATACTAGCTAGTTTACTATTTGTATCATTTAATAAATATCCAAGATCTTTATGGAAAATCATCACTGCTTCTTTATTTATAGCCATTTGAGAAAGAATAATATATTCTGCCTTACTTAGGCCATCTAGTAATAGCTCATTATCCGATTTTCCCTTAACATTATAACCGATATCATCGTTTTTTACGCTATTATTAGCGTTTATTCTGATTTTGGTTATTTCATATAATTCATTACGATAATTATCCCTATCATATTGATCATTTAGCTTATCAATTAAAGAAGATATCTCAATTGCCATCTTCTTACGATTTGAATAATTATCCAGATTATAGCTTTCTTTATAAAACTTAATCACATAGTCAATATAAGATAAACGCTTGCTGGCTAAATCACGAAGTGCGTTCTTACCATTTGAAGTAATTATTTCATCAGGATCTAGTCCTGTATTATTATCAATTACTTCAGCATTTATGCCTTCTTGTAAAAGCAGAGCACCAAGCTTTAGATTGGCGTTTTTACCAGCCTTATCGCCATCATATGATAAGACAATCATCTTGCCTAATTCTTTTAATAAACTAATCTGCTCATTTGTACAAGCTGTTCCAAGGGTTGCCACCACATTATCAATGCCTGCCCTTTTATAAGCGATAACATCCATTACGCCCTCTGTTACAATCACATAGCCTTTTTGTTTACTAGAAGTAAGAGCTCTATGATAGTTAAAGATAACATTTCCCTTATTATAAAGAATAGTGCCACCACTATTTATATACTTAGAATCAGAAAAATTAGTAAAGTCTCTAGCTGTAAAAGCGATAGGATTGCCATTTTTATCATGAATTGGAAAAGTAATACGATTATGAAATACATCATATAAACCATTTTTGCCAAAGCCAGAGACATTAACCTTTATCATATCTTCATCGCTATATTCTTTAGCCTTTAAAACGGTAGAGACCTTATCACCATCAGGATTAAAGCCAATTTGAAATTCTTTAACAATATCTTCATCAATGCCACGATTCTTAAGATATTCTTTAGCACTTAATCCAAGCTTAGTACCTGTTAAACAATAGTTAGTATATTCAATATAGTCATTTAATAACTTATGATATCTTTCATTTGGATCAACCTTTTTATAAGTAGTTTCAATTTCAATTGGTTTACCCGCGATATCAGCTACTTCTTTTACAGCTTGCAAAAAAGGAACTTTTTTATAGTTTTTAACAAATGTATAAGCATTTCCACCATTGTTACATACAAAACATTTATATAATTGTTTTTCTTGAGAGATACTTAAAGAAGGATCATGGTCATCATGAAAAGGACAAATGGCAGTGTAGCCCTTGCCCTTAGGTATGACATTAATATAATGACCAATGACATCAACGATATCCACACTTCTTAGAACATCGTCAATTGTTTCCTTGCTTACCATCAACTAATATTTGATTCTTTCCTTAATATAATCCTTTAAATTATCAATATTAATGCGTTCTTGTTTCATTGAATCCCTCTCTCTTACAGTTACACAATGATCATTTTCAGAATCAAAGTCATAAGTAATACAGAAAGGAGTACCAATCGCATCATTTCTTCTATATCTTTTACCTATTGAACCAGCCTCATCATATTGGCATGAGAATTCACTAGTTAATTCATTAAATAGCTTAGTTGCAGGCTCAGATAACTTCTTAGATAAAGGACATACACATGCCTTAACTGGAGCGATAGAAGGATGAATATGCATAACGATTCTTTCATCATTTTCGCCAACCATTTCTTTATCATAAGCATCACAACATATCATTAAGAATAGTCTTTCTACACCAACTGAAGGTTCAACACAATATGGAATATATTTCTCGTTTGTTTCAGGATCTAAATAATTTAAGTCCTTACCTGAGAATTCACTATGACGTTTTAAGTCATAGTCAGTTCTATCAGCTATACCCCATACTTCTCCCCAATCAGTAAATGGGAAGGCATATTCAATATCGCTTGTACCCTTAGAATAGAAAGCTAATTCTTCAGGATCATGAGGCCTTACTCTTAAGTTATCCTTATTGATACCAAGCTTTAATATAAAGTTGAAACAATAATCAACCCAATACTTATACCAATCTAAATCTTCACCAGGTTTACAAAAGAATTCAAGTTCCATTTGTTCAAATTCTCTAACTCTAAAAATAAAGTTACCAGGTGTAATTTCGTTTCTAAATGACTTACCAATTTGACCAATACCAAATGGAAGTTTCTTACGTGAAGTACGAAGAACATTATTGAAATTAACAAAGATACCTTGGGCAGTTTCAGGACGTAAATATACAACTGATTTAGCATCTTCAAGTGTGCCAATAAAAGTCTTAAACATTAAATTGAAAGCACGAGCACCTGTGAAATTATGCTTACCACAATTTGGACACTTGATATTATGTTCTTCAATCATCTTGTCCATTTCTTCAAAAGACTTACCATCAGCACTTAAACCAGTTGCTTGTTCAATTAATTGATCGGCTCTAAATCTCGATTTGCATTCCTTACAATCAACCATGGCATCCGCAAAACCCTTTAAATGACCTGTTGCTTCCCATGTTTTAGGATTCATGATAATTGAACTATCAATTCCTACATTGTATGGTGAAGTTTCAATAAATTCTTTCCACCATAAATCCTTAATATTTTTCTTTAAAGCAGCGCCTAGAACACCAAAGTCCCAAGAATTAGATAAGCCACCATAGATTTCTGAACCTTGATAGACAAATCCACTACTTTTTAAATGTGATACTATTTCATCAAAATTATACTTATTAGGCATAGAAAAACTCCTTTTTTAAAACACGATAATTATAGCATAGTCAGCATTAATAAGTGTATTTAGCTTTCAATTTAAGAAACTGATAAAAACAACGATGTATTTACTGATTAATTTGCTATAATAAAGAAAAAAAGGAGTAACTATGAGTTCTATAATTGGTGCAATAAACAATACTGTAACAATAAACAAGTTCAATCGAGGACTAGCTGGCAAAATATTTGATGAAGTTAAAAAGACAGGCGCTAAAGTTGTTATGAAAAACAATACAGCTGAATGTGTTTTACTTTCACCTCAAGAATATGCAGATTTAATAGATGAGCTTAACGACGCTCGTTTGTTAGCTATTGCTTATGAACGTTTAGGAAATTTTGATCCAAGCAAATTAATGACACAAGATGAAGTCAATAAAAATTTAGGTATTAAAGATGAAGACCTTGAAGATTATGACATGGTGGAATTTGAATGAAATGGTCTATCGTCTATCTAAAAGAAGCTTATGCCGATTTAAAAAATCTAGATGGCAGTCAAAGAAAACTGGTAACTAAAGCAATTAAAAAAGTTCAAGAAAATCCTCTTCCTATAAGTGAAAACGGTTATGGGAAACCGCTTGGAAACCGCAATAATTATAAATTGGCCGGCTTATTAAAAATTAAACTGCGTGGCCCAGGTATAAGAATTGTATACAAGCTTCAAAAAGTGGAATCCAATATTTTGATTATTGTAATCGGTATTAGAGAAGATGAAGAGGTATACGAAACCGCTTCTAATAGAGTTATAAAACATAATTTACGAAAAAACCAAGACTAATTAATCTTGGCTCTTTTCATATTCTAATAAAGTAAATCCTTCAAATTCAGTTTTATTTATAAGCTTATAAGCATTTAAATCGAATTCAGGAAAATAAGTATCGCCTATATGTTTTCCTTCAACTAAAGAAATATATAGTTTCTTACAATATGGTAAAGCTTTTAAATAAATACTAGCACCACCACATATCATTATTTCTTCATTTGTATTTTCATTTTCTTTTAAAAAAGATTCAAAATCAGACATATAAGATACATCATTTGTATCTTCTTTTTTATTTTTAGTAATGATAATAGTATGTCTATTAGGAAGAGGCTTACCAATTGATTTAAAAGTATTATTGCCCA
>CAVGFC010000074.1:0-10377 GCA_963628775.1 Acutalibacteraceae bacterium | reverse complement strand
TTTGGACCAGGACTTAAAAGAGATGATAAGTATATTCCTTTATTAGAGGATTTACTTAAAAGAGATATTAATTTAATAGTGGATGCTGATGGTTTGGGATTACTTTGTAAAATAGATAATTTAAAAATGATTAAAAAATGTAGGCTTGTCATTACACCACACATTGGTGAGGCTGCTAGACTTCTAAATGATACAAGTGCTAATATAAGAGGCGATGTCTTTAACGCTTTTAAAAGGCTAATAGACATTTATGATTGTATTGTTGTGCTAAAGGGTCATAATACACTTGTTGGTGATAGAGATTCTTACTTTATTTCTTTAAGTGGTAACGCTGGTATGGCAACTGCTGGTAGTGGTGATGTTTTATCAGGTATCATTGCGGGATGGAGCAATAAGAAGCTAGATATAGAGACTGTTAAAAAGGCTGTCTATATTCATGGCTTAGCTGGCGATATCGCAAAAGAAAAGCTAGGGGAAACTTCTTTGATCGCAAGTGATATTATTGATAATATTTATAGCGCAATTAAAACAATCAGGGAGGAAGAAAAATGAAAAAACTATTAACTATTATGTTGTCAATTGCGATGTTTTGTGGTTTAGCTGCTTGTTCTTCTAGTAAAGAAGAAACAGAACCAACTACTACACCAGAAGCAACTGAGGCAACTGAAACAGAAACTACTGATGCTGAATTAGCTAATCCTTGGGTTGATTGTAAAGATGGCCAAGAGGCTGCTGAAATTGCTGGCTTTGAATTTGAAGTTGCTGAATCTTTAGGCACAGATGGTGTTTATAGAGCTGTAAATGGTCAAATTATTGAAGTTACTTTAGGCAATGAATTAAATGTTCCTTTCACTTTTAGAAAGGCACTAGGCGTTGAAGCTGCTGATTTATCTGGCGACTACAATGAATATGAAGTTGGTGGTACTCTAGAGGCAAATGATACTACTGTTACTTTTGCTGGTACAGCTGAGGATTCAATTAATGTTGCTTATTGGACAATTGGTGATTATGCTTACTCATTTACAACTGAGGCAGGTGTTCCAGCTGAAGCATTAACTTCTTATGTTGAATTAGTTAAATAATTTAAAACTTTTAAGTTAAAACAAATAGCCCCTCAAGTTGAGCAATCTCGACAAGAGGGGTTTTCTTTATTTAATAAATTATTACCAAATAATTTGATGCTTAGATGAAGTATGATATTCACATCAATTACCAATACCGTATTTTTCATTTAGTCTTTTTATCTTTTCATCATCTAAATCATAATTATCTTTTAATATGCCAGTAAGTGTGTCTGTTAAATATGATATTGTGGTATTTTTTGGAACAAATCGTCCTATCTCTTTACCGTTTTTTGTTACAACAATCTGTTGTCCTTTCATCACAAGATCTAAATACTTATCAAAGTTATTTTGTATCTCACTCACTGTAACTACTTTTGTCATAATCATGGTGCTTCTTCCTTTTAAATCATAATATTTATCAATGGTAGATTAATTTTCTTATTTAATCTAAACTTCATATTTATATTATTTTTTTATAACTTTAAGGGTATTTTTATTATCTCTTGTATTAAAAAATCAATATTTTTATCTAAAAACATGTTTTTTTGTGTAATGTGAGTGAAAAAAATCAAATATTTTAAAAAAATCTTGTTTTTTTTAAGTCTATATACTAGAATTTTGATTATATTAGTGAGGAAGGTACTTATTTATGGAATATGATTTCAAAGATTTCGGTTCATGCTTATTCGATGATAGAGAAATGGCAAAAAGATTACCGTCTCCTGTCTTCAAAAAGTTTAAAGAAGCTAAGGCACATGAAAAACCATTAGAAAGTGAAGTTGCGGATGCGATTGCTCATGAGATGAAGGATTGGGCACTAGAACATCATTGCACACACTATACCCATTGGTTTCATCCTTTAACTGGTTCTACTGCTGAAAAACATAATTCATTTGTAGAAGAAAAGGATGGTGTACCAATTTGTAGATTCTCAGGTAAGTCTTTAATCAAAGATGAACCAGATGCTTCAAGTTTTCCAAGTGGTGGCTTAAGAGCGACATTTGAGGCTAGAGGCTATACTTATTGGGATGTAGAATCTCCAGCTTTTATTAGAGGACATGTCTTATATATTCCTACAGTATTTATTTCATATACTGGTGAATCTTTAGATACTAAGGGACCTCTTTTAAAGTCAATTGAAGCTGTTTCAAATGCAGCAAGCAGAATTGTAAATAGCTTTGGTGATAAGACTGTTAAAAGAGTTATTCCAAGTGTTGGTCTAGAACAAGAATATTTCTTAGTTGATAGAGACACTTTCTATAAACGTAGAGATTTATATTTAACAGGTAAAACTTTACTTGGTGCTATGCCTCCAAAGGGTCAAGAACTTGAAAGACATTATTTTGGCACTATTTCTTCTAAGGTAAATGATTATATGGAAGAAGTTAATAAAGAACTTTGGAACTTAGGTGTTTATGCTAAGGCTGAACATAATGAAGTTGCGCCTGGTCAATTTGAGATTTCACCTATTTTCTCTAGTTTAAATGTGGCAATTGATCAAAACATGTTGATGATGGATGTTTTACAAAAGGTCGCAATTAAACATGGTCTAGTTTGTTTATTACATGAAAAACCATTTGATGGTGTAAATGGTTCTGGTAAACATAATAACTATTCATTAGTTACTGATGATGGTCAAAACTTATTTGATCCAGGTAAAGATCCTCATAATAATGTACGTTTCTTATTATTCACAAGTGCTTTAATTAAGGCTGTTGATGACAATGCTGAATTAATTAGACTTGCTTCTAGTGATTCAGGTAATGATTTTAGACTTGGTGCAAATGAAGCTCCTCCAGCAATTGTTTCTGTATATCTTGGTGATGTAATTGAAAATATCTTTGAATCACTTGTTGGTAAGAAACCATCAAGCTATGTTAAATCTGGTTTAAAAGAATTTGGTATGTCTACAATTAAGAACTTACCAAAGGATAATTCAGATAGAAATAGAACTTCTCCTGTTGCCTTTACTGGTAATAAGTTTGAATTTAGAATGCTTGGTTCAAGTATGAATGCTTCTTTCTTAAATACTGTAATTAATACTTCTTTAGCTAAGGTTCTAGATGAAATGGCTGATGAACTTGATAAGGTTAAGAATAGACAAGATGTAAGAGAAAAGGCTATTTCTATTATTTCTGCTACCTATAAGAAACATAAAAGAGTTGTATTCTCTGGCAATGGTTATAGCGAAGATTGGGTTAAGGAAGCTGAAAAAAGAGGTCTTCCAAACGTTAGAACATTTGTGGAGGCTATTGACTACTTCTCAACTAAGGACAGTATTTCTTTATTTGAAAAATATGGTGTATATAGCGAAAAAGAAATCTTGGCTAGAAGTGAAATCATGTATGAGTCTTTTGTAAACATCAGAAGTATTGAGATTAAAACTTTAACCGCTATGATTTATCAAAACATTATTCCTAGCGCAATCAAAGAATTAAACTTTATTACTACAGCTGGTGATTATATGTCTGATTCAATGAAGACAAGAGCTGAAAAGCTATCTAGCTTTATTGATGAGTGTTCTTTACTTGCTGGTAAGAGCGAAGATGAATTAAAGGCAAGCGCAAAGAAGGCTGATGCTAAGGCAGAGGGCTTATATATCTTAAAGAAAGTTATTCCTTTAACTGAAAAGTTAAGAGGTACTGCTGATAAGATGGAACACTATATTTCTATTGACAATCTTCCATATCCTTCATATGAGAAGTTATTCTTCGATACTGATTTTTAATTAATATGGCTGCTCTTGATTACAATAAAATAGGTTTTTCCTATAACCAAACAAAATATCGTTATGTATCTAAGTTCAAAGATGGCAAATGGGATGAAGGTGGCTTAAGCACCGATCCTAATGTCATCTTGAATGAGTCAGCTGCTATACTTCAATATTGTGGACAAGTTTTTGAAGGACTTAAGGCTTATCGAACAATAGATGATAGAGTTGTCTTATTTAGACCAGATATGAATGGTCAAAGATTATATGATTCAGCTTGTGTTATGCAACTACCACCTTTCCCTGTGGATAGGTTTGTAGATGCTGTTAAACAAGTTGTTAAGGCTAATATTGATGATGTACCAGGATATGATACAGGCGCAACATTATATTTAAGACCATATATCTTTGGTACTAATCCAATACTTGGTGTAAAACCAGCTAGTGAGTTTGAATTTAGAGTATATGCAAGTCCAGTAGGCCCATATTTTTCAGGTGATCTACAAAAGAAATTATTGGTTCCTGACTTTGATAGAGCTGCTCCTCATGGCACAGGACATATTAAAGCTGGTCTAAACTATGCGATGTCATTGCGTCCCTATGTTTTAGCTCATCAGAAGGGTTATGATGAGAACTTATATCTAGATAGTGCTACTAGGACTTATATTGAGGAAACAGGTGGTGCTAATGTCTTATTTGTTGATAAAAACAATAAGGTTGTTACACCTAAGTCAGATACTATTCTGCCATCTATCACAAGAAGAAGTTTGATTGATGTAGCTAAGATGTATCTAAATCTAGAGGTTGAAGAAAGACCTATTAGAATTGATGAATTAGCTGATTTTAAGGAATGCGGCTTATGTGGCACAGCAGCTGTTATATCTCCTGTTGGCTCTGTTACTTATAAAGATAAAGTATATGAATTTAAGACTGGTCCAATTATTAATGAACTAAAGGATACTTTATTAGGTATTCAAAAAGGTCGATTAAAAGGACCTGAGGGCTGGGTTGTAGAAATTAAATAAGGATGGACTAATCTCCATCCTTTATTACACTTATAAGTGATTCATAGTTTAATCCATAGTAACTAGAATCAGTATTAATTGTATTTTGAATGCATCTATTTGTTAGCTTAGAAGCTATTTTTACACTTTCTATAAAATTATTGGTTTTCATCATGTTCGCGCATAATAATGATGAAAATACATCACCAGTTCCATGTAACTTTTGATCGATATAATCATAAAGAATATAGGTGCTTTCATTTTTATCTTTTAATAGGTAGCCAATTTTATTGTCTTTTTTAATACTAGTTATTACCACTTTATCATTTGAAAATTTATTAATAATATCAAGAGGGTCATCATTAATATTACTATTTGTAAGTAAACAAGCTTCTGTTAAATTAGGTGCTATATATTGAGCTTTATTTACTAGTTTTCTTAATGATTTTAAATATTTATCATCAAAACAATCAAATTGTTTTCCATTATCGCCAAGTATTGGGTCCACAAATATAGTTGATTTATATTCATTGATATAGTCACATATATAATCTATTTGTTTATAGTCTTTAAAAAAGCCAGTATAGATAGTATCAAAGCTTATGCCTTGTTTTTTCCATAGTTTTAAAAATTCAATTATCTCTTCACTATTGTCTTTTATAATATAATCTTTAAAACATGTTTGATTTGATAAAGTACAAGTAGGTAAGGGTATAGTTTCGATATTATAAGCTGATATAAGTGGTATTGATACTGTTAATGAACATTTGCCAACACATGATAAATCATTTATAAGTAATACTTTTTGCATAAGATGATTATACTTCATTAGCTATGATGTTTACTTTAGTATGTAATATTTCTCTAATCAATTCTTTGTTGTACATTATTTGTTTTAAAGTATCTACATCATCTGTTAATATGTCTAAATTATCTAAATAATATCTTACTTTGTTCATTAAATTAATATTGTCTTTATTAATCTTTATTTTTGTTTTATAGACTTGTTCATAATAATAAATAAAGATAAGTGATTTAACAATTGATAGACATGAATTCTCTATCCAGAAATTGCATGAATGAAATGGCGGCAAATATTGTTCAAGTAGTTTTTCAATCATGAATCTACCATCAACGTTATTTTGATATATGTCGACATAAATATAGTCAAATTGTTTTAAATATTGTTCATTAAAATAGTCAAAGGCATCACCATTGATAATATTAATTTGTTTATTTGGAAATTGATCTTTTATTTGATTGAATAGTTCTATTACTTCTTTTGATTTTTCAATTACTGTAATCGATTTAACATTTTCATTTAATGAGGCCATATAAACAAAATAGCCAATGCCAAGTCCAAAGGTAATAATGTTTCCATGGGCTTTTTTAGCGTAGGGGTCATTGGTTCTAAATTCAGAAATAGAGGCCATCATCCATTCTTGTTTGCCTTGTTTTAAAAACGTCATATCTGTGTCTTGCTTATAGGCTCTTAGAATCATATAGTCATTTAATTCTTTGTTTTTGTCATCTTGTATTTCATCGATGTTGAATAGATAGCCTTTTTCAATAGTTATAGTTTCATAAGAAAAGTCTTTTAGTTTAATGTCTTTAAAACTGATGTTTTTTAGATATGGATTGTCTATATAGTCTTTCTTTTCAATGAATAATGATTTAATGTCATCTTGTTCACCAGCTTGTTTTAATTCTTTGATGGCAGCTTTTTCATCTTTTAGGTCAACATAGCCATCTAAAAAATCATTTAGTTCTGTTTTAGTATTGTTTATTTTTAATCTATTTAAATATTCTTTAATGGTAGGTGTTACTTGTATCTGCATATTTATATTGTAGAATAATTGATGTATTTTAGGAGATATTTATGTTTGTGACAACCTTAAATCAAATGTGTTTTTTGTTTTCTTGCATACTTGTGGGTTATGTTTTAAAGAAAAAGAACTTACTTGGAAATAATCCAGAAAGTGTTATTTCAAAGCTTGAGAACTTAATTTTGATTCCTTGTTTATTAATTAAGTCTTTTTATACCAATTGCACAATACAAAGTCTAAGTAATAATTTGGATTTATTACTATATGGCTTATTTTTTGTGGTAATGCAGGTAATTATCGCTTATATGACTTTGCCTTTATTTAAGGCTGATGAAAAAGAAAAGGGTATCTTTATTTATTCAATGTCTGTTGTTAATTTCTCTTTTATGGGCAACTCTTTAGTAAATGCTTTATTTGGCTCTGAAATGTTGTATAAGTATTTAATTTTTTCGATGCCACTAAATATGCTTGCGTTTTCTATTGGTTATGTATGGCTTAGTGGTGACAAGTTTTCTTTTAAGAAGTTAATTAATCCTATTACTGTTTCAATGCTTATTGGAATTGGGTTAGGTTTATGTGGAATTAAGTTGCCTTTATTTATTGAAAATACTATTAGTAATTTGGCTAATTGTTTCTCACCTTTAGCCATGCTTCTAACAGGTCTTGTAATTGGTGGCTATGATATTAAGACTTTATTTACTAATAAAAGAGTTTATTTATTGACGCTTATTAGATGTTTAATATTACCTTTTATTCTTTTATATGCATGTAAGTTTATTGGCTTAAAACAAGATATTATTACTTTATTAATCTTTATTTGTGCTATGCCTTTAGGTTTAAATACAATTGTTGTTCCAAGTGCTTTTGGCAAGGATACAACCCTTGGTGCAAGCATGGCTCTAGTTTCAAATATTTTAGGACTACTTAGTGTTCCGATGTTTTTGTCTTTGTTTGTGGTGTAGAATAATTTTATGAGTTTAACTGCAGGAATTATTGGACTACCAAATGTAGGTAAGTCAACATTATTTAACGCTATTACAAATTCAAGAGTAGAGGCAGCTAATTATCCTTTCGCTACTATCGAGCCAAATGTTGGCGTTGTTGAAGTAAAGGATGAAAGATTAATAAATCTAGCTAAGATTTTTGAACCAGAAAGGACTATTTTTACTACTTTTGAATTTACTGATATAGCAGGACTAGTAAAGGGTGCTAGTACAGGTGAAGGACTTGGTAATAAGTTCTTGGCTAATATTAGAGAAGTGGATGCGATTTGTCATGTTGTTAGGTGTTTTGAAGACAATGATATTCAACATGTTTATAATCGTATAGATCCTGTTGATGATATTGAAATCATTAACTATGAATTAATCATGGCTGATATAGCTACTTGTGATAATCGTATTTCTAAGGTAGAGAAGAAGGCTTTAACTACTAAGGATAGCGAGTCTTTATTTGAATATAATATTTTAAAGCGAATTAAGGATGCTCTTAATAAGTCTATCTTAATTAGGTCTTTAGATTTTAATGATGAAGAAAGAGCATATATCAAGCAATTTTGTTTCTTAACTGCTAAGCCTGTTATCTATATTGGCAATATTAAGGAAGAAGAAATAAATAATCCAGATTCAAATCCTCATTTTGTTGCTTTAAAGGAATATGCTAAAAAAGAAAATAGTGAAGTTGTGGCAATTAGCGCCCATATTGAGGAAGAGCTTTCTGATTTAAGTAAGGAAGATAAACAAGCTTTTTTAGAAGATTTAGGAATTAATCATTCAGGCTTAGATGAATTAATTTTAAAGGCTTATAAGACCTTAGGTTTAAAGACTTTCTTTACAGTAGGTAAAGATGAATGTCGAGGTTGGACATTTATAGATGGTATGAAGGCTCCAGATTGTGCTGGCGTTATCCATACTGATTTTAAAAAAGGTTTCATTAAGGCTGAAGTATATGCTTATGATGACATGATGGTTTATGGCTCAGAAGTCAAGCTTAAGGAAGCTGGTAAGGTAAGACAAGAAGGTAAGGAATATCTTGTAAAAGATGGCGATGTAATCTTCTTTAAATTTAATGTTTAGAGCTAATAGTTGTTCTTTTATTTATGATAGAATGTTTGCGTATTAGGGAGGTAAATATGGATTATTCTGCATTATTATTGAGTATTATCAGCGCTTATGGTTTATTAATTCTAGCGATAGCCATCGTAATTATTATTGGTAAATGGAAGGTATTTAAGAAGGCTGGCAAGCCAGGTTGGGCTTCAATTGTTCCTTTCTACAATGACTATGTTGAATTTTTACTTTTCTGGGGCAATGGATGGCTATTTGTTGTACCAATTTTATTAGGCTTATTTTCACCTGTTCCAATTTTAGGGCAAGTATGTTGGTTATTGATTGTTGTTATTAGAGGCTTTCATTGCTATAAGGAAGCAGAAAGCTTTGGCCAAGGTTTAGGCTTTGCGTTAGGTTTATTCTTTTTAAAGCCAATATTTATTTGTATCTTAGGTTTTGGTAAGAAGTATGAATATCATGGTGTTGCAGTTGATGGTTATTCTTATAGAGAATTAAGGGAAAAATTTGATTCAGTTAATAAGAAAGATGTTAACTATGAAAAGCCTGAAGAACCTAAAGAGAATACTGTTAAGTATGAACAACCAAATAGTGATTCTTCTAAAAATGATGATTAAGAGAGTTTATGCTCTCTTTTTTTGATTGGAAATAGAAATTTAGTCATATTTTAAACAATAATGTATAATATTTTGTGTTGTTTAAGTACAACAAAGGAGAAGGAAAAATGAAAAAACTATTAACTATTATGTTATCAGTTCTTATGGTTTGTGGTTTAGTTGCTTGCTCTTCTAGCAAGGAAGAAGCAGAACCTACTACAACTACTACACCTGAAGCAACTGAAACTACTACTTCTGATTTCCCTACAGCTAAGGATACTTATGAAACTTTCATGGCTGCAGATATTGATTCAGAAGTTGAAGTATTAATGTATGTTCAAGCTCATCAAGGTTGGTGGGAAGATAATGGCCAAGGCGTTATGACTTTATATGGTATGGATAACTATGGTGGTTATTTCGTATACAATGCTAAGATGGATGAAGCTACTGCTGATTCAATTGAAGAAGGTACTCTTGTTAAGGTAACTGGTACTAAGACTGAGTGGAGTGGTGAAGTTGAAATCGTTGATGCTACTGTTGAAGTATATGGTGATCAAGAAAAAGCTGTTATGCCAGCTAATGATGTTAGTGATTTAATGGGCGATAGCGAAAAGCTAGCTGCTTATATGAATCAAAAGGTTGTTATTAACGCTTTAGAGGTAGTAAGTGTTGAAACTAAGGATTCTGAATATGATCCTGATTTATATATCACTTGTATGCAAGGCGATGTTGAAGTAAATCTTTGTGTTGAAAACTATTTAACTGGTCCAGATACAGAAGTTTACATGACTGCTCAAGCTTTACAAGAAGGCGATGTTATTGATGTAGAAGGCTTCTTATATTGGTATGAAGGAGCTAATCCACACGTTACTTCAATTACTGTTGAATAATGATTTTTAGGGCTATCTTTATGGTAGCCTTTTAATTTGTATGCACTTGTTAATTCTATAATTATCAAAATGAGAATTAGTGTATAATATTAATGCAATTTATAAGGAGGAAATTTTTAAATGGCTGTTAAAGTTGCAATTAATGGTTTTGGCCGTATTGGTCGTTTAGCTTTCAGACAAATGTTTGATGCTGAAGGTTATGAAGTAGTTGCTATCAACGA
>CAVGFC010000073.1:0-10720 GCA_963628775.1 Acutalibacteraceae bacterium | reverse complement strand
GTAAGTGACGAAACTAGAAACGCAATAAATACTTTAGCAGCTAGCAATAGTGTCAAAGATGAAAATGGCGATCCGGTAGTGGTTAATTCTTCTACTGAAATTGTTTTAAATTCAGAATCAAAGAAATTAGATACAGATGAAACAACAAAGATTAAAACAGCAGTTGAAGAAGATATAAAAGAAGAATTAAAAGTTGATACTTCTAAAGAAGAATTAAAATATGTTCCTTTAGATATTACATTAACAGCTATTAATGGTAATGAGAGTACAAAGATAACTAATTTAGGCGAAAAAATTGCTGTAACTCTTTATTTAAAAGATGAAACTGCTAATGCATTAAAAAACAAATCTATCAAGATAATAAGAATACATGGTGATGAAACTGTAACATTAGATGATGAAGATGTTACATTAAATGCGGAAGATAAAGTTTTAACATTTAATACCGATAAGTTCTCTACTTATGTTATTGCTTATGCAGAAACAAAAGCTACTCCTACTAAATACTATGATCCAAAAGATAAGAACCAAGATGGTATTATTACTTGTGATGAAGAGATGAATAGTACTAACTGGGTATGGTCTACTAGTAAGGGTGCTTGTGTATATAAAGTAAGCAATACTAGTGCTAGATAAAAAATTCTAATAACTGAAATAAAGTGGTTTATACTAAAAAGTGAGTTCAAAGCTCATTAGGGTATAAACCATTTTTTAAAAAATAAAATTTTTTATTGTATTCTTAAAAAAAATAATGCATAATTCATTATGTACTTTGTACAGAAATGACCGCTTAATTAAGCCAAGACTACACGGACGGTCGGGTCAGATGCCGAAGACTTGTTGAAGAAACAAGAGCCATGTTTGAAGGACATGGAAGGGTATTATCCCTTATTGATTGAGTTAAAAGCTCAGTTTTGTAAAGTTGCGTATATGCCTTATAAAATGGTCAATAAGAAGCGATTTCTGCACAAGAAAGGACTTGAAGATGATTGGACAGGCATATCGTACCTGTCTTTTTTATTAATTCAAGGGGGAACAATGGAAAAATTAATTGAATTTAGAAACATCGTAAAAGAGTTTGATGGGCAAGTGGTTTTGAAGGGTATTAATCTTGATATCTATAAGAATGAATTTGTTACCTTGCTTGGTCCTTCAGGTTGTGGTAAGACAACACTTTTAAGAATTCTTGGTGGATTTTTAGATTGTGATGAGGGTAGTGTTATTTTTAATGGTGAGGAGATTTCAAAGACTCCTGCTTATTTAAGACCTATTAATACGGTATTTCAAAAGTATGCTTTATTTCCACATTTAAATGTTTATGAAAATGTAGCGTTTGGTTTAAAGATTAAAAAGATGCCAAAGGACTTAATTGAGCCTAAGGTAAATAGAATGATTGGTTTAGTTGGTCTTGATGGTTTTCAAAATAAGGATGTTACTTTATTAAGTGGTGGTCAGCAACAAAGAGTCGCTATCGCAAGAGCTTTAGTAAATGAGCCAGATGTGCTTTTACTAGATGAGCCACTAAGTGCTTTGGACGCAAAGCTTAGAAAAGAGATGCAACAAGAGTTAAAGCGTATTCAACAAGAGGTTGGTATTACTTTTATATTTGTAACTCATGATCAAGAAGAAGCTCTTACAATGTCTGATAAGATTGTGGTTTTAAAGGATGGTGTTATTGAACAAATTGGTACACCAACGGAAATTTATAATGAGCCAAAGAATAAATATGTTGGCAAATTTATTGGTGAATCAAATATTGTTGATGGCATTATGAAAAAAGATTATCTTGTTAATTTTGATGGTGAAGACTTCAAATGTGTTGACTATGACTTTAAGCCAAATGAGCCAGTTGATGTCATTATTAGACCAGAAGATATTGAGATTAAGAAGAAAAACATGGGTAAGATGAATGGTCAAGTTATTTCAGTGTTATTTAAGGGTGTTCATTATGAAGTAATTGTTGAGACAAAGCGTGGTGCTGCTAAGACTGTTAAGTTACATGTTTTTGATGACAAGGATGTTGTAAATAAAGAGGCTAATGAAAATATGCACGCAACCGACTTTATCATGGATATTGAAGACGTTGAAACTTTAAATGATGGCGAATTAATTAAAAGAGCCAATGCCCAAGCGTGGAATCCTGAAACTAGTGAGGATATTTTAATTACGGAAGTAGATAGTTCAATTAAGGAAGAGGCAGGCACTTATCCTGTAACTTTTAAAACCGATGCTGGTACAAGTATTTCAATTAATGTTTCAGTAGTTGTTCCTCGTGTTAATAAGGATAAGGAAGATAATATCGGTATTCAAGCTTTTGATGTATATAAATCAGTTGATGAAATTAAGGAGTCTATGGCTATTTCTTATGATTTACAAACTTGGGCTGATGCTTATGCATGGTATCTAGATAGTGAAGAAAAGGTTGAAATTGATGATGTCCGTTTTGATTTTGATCCAAATGAAATTGTTGCGGGTGACTATGATGTAACTTTTGTTACTGAGGGTAGAACTTATAAGATTCATACAACAACTTGTCAAAAAGAGGATGCCATTGTCTCAATTGATTTTGAGCCAGACGCAATTCATGTAATGGAAAAGAGTATTGGCTAATGAAGAGTTTTAAAAGATTAGTGTATCCATATATGGTGTGGGCGGCAATCATTATTGTTATTCCAATGATAATAATGGTGTTTTATGCCTTTACTGTTGATGGAAATAGCGTGTTAAATGTAAAGTTTACTTTTGAAAACTTTGTGCGTTTCTTTTCTGATTCAGTCTTTCTAAATGTACTTTTAAGAAGTATTAAGATTGCCCTAGTTACAACTTTGATTTGTATTTTAATAGGCTATCCAGCAGCTTATTTTATTGCGGGTTTAAAGGGTGATAGTCAAGCTTTAATGGTTTTGATGGTTACTTTGCCTCAACTTATTAATATGCTTGTTAGAACATATGCGTGGCGTGGTATTTTATTAAATACTGATTTTAGTGCCGAGGTAAAGATCTATATTGGCATGGTTTATAATTTTTTGCCTTTCATGATTTTACAAATTTATACTTCTTTATCAAAAATGGATAAGTCGTTACTTGTTGCTGCTAAGGATTTAGGGTGTGATGAGGCTAAAGCTTTTATGAAGGTTACTTTGCCATTAAGTGTTCCTGGTATTATTTCTGGTATTACTTTGGTTTTCTTGCCTGCTGTAAGTAGTTTCTTTATTCCTAAACTATTAGGTGGTGGTTCTTATGTTTTGGTTGGTAATTTAATTGAGAATTATTTTATTACTACTGGGGATTGGAACTTTGGTGCTGCTGTAAGTCTTATTATGACGGTTGTTATTTTAATCAGTATGTATTTTACAAGAAAGCTTGATTACGATAAGGAGGCTAGATAATGAAGAAAAAGTTTGATTTTAAGAAGCTTTATTTAGCTTTAATTCTTTTGTTCTTTTATGCTCCTATTGTTTATGTAATAGTTTTCTCATTTAATGATTCTAGATCTTTGACTAATTTAACAGGCTTTTCTTTAAGATGGTATGAAAAGATGTTTAAGTCTAGAAGTATGATGGAATCTATTTATTATTCAATACTTATTGCGGTAATTGCGACAGTTGTTTCAACTATTGTGGGTACTTTAGCTTCTATTGGTTTAAGTAAGTCAAATAAGCTTGTAAGAGAGATTGTTACCCAGGTTAATAATTTGCCAATGTTAAATCCTGATATTGTAACAGCTATTGGTTTTATGTTATTTTTCTCAAGTTTATCAATTCCAACTGGTTTTGGTACTTTATTATTGGCACATATTGCGTTTTGTATTCCTTATGTAATGTTGTCTGTTTCACCAAAGCTTAGACAACTTGATGATAATATTGCGGAAGCTGCTCTTGATTTGGGTTGTACACCTATGCAGGCTTTAACCAAGGTTATTCTTCCTCAAATTAAGGAAGGTGTCTTCTCTGGTGCTTTGGTTGCGTTTATGATGAGTTTTGATGATTTTGTAATTTCTTACTTTACAACAGGTCCTGGAATTAACAATATTTCAACTTATGTATATTCTACAAGTAAGCGTATTAATCCAAGTATTAATGCGTTAAGTACTTTGATTGTAGTTGGCATTACTTTGGTTCTAATTATGGTAAATGTTCTTCCACGTATCAAGGAAAGGAGAAGAAGAAATGAAAAGGTTGCTTAGTGTCTTATTGTGTTTGTTTATATTAAGTGGCTGTTTATCTTCTAATTATGATAATGGTGAGCTTAATATATTTATGCCTGGTGAATATATTAGTGATGAAGTTGTTGAACAATTTGAATATGAATATGGTGTTAAGGTAAAAATCACTTTATTTGATTCAAATGAGGCTATGTATACAAAGTTACTTGCCAATACTAGTAGTTATGACATCATTATTCCAAGTGATTATATGATTGAAAGATTAATAAACGAGGGCTATCTACAAGAGCTTGATAAGTCCAAGCTTACATGTCTTGATTACTTGTATGATGGTGTTAAGAATATGGACTATGATCCAGATAATGATTATTCAATTCCTTATTTCTGGGGCAATGGTGGTATTGTTTATGATTCTACAATTGTTGATCAAGAAGATGTGGAATCTCAAGGGTGGGCCGTTTTAAAAAATACTAAGTATAAGGGTCAAATTTATATGTATGATTCTATTCGTGATATTTTCATGGTTGCCTTAAAGGATTTGGGTTATTCAATGAATACCAATGATGAGAATGAAATAAACAAGGCTTATGATTGGTTGTGTGATATCGCTACCACTATGGAGCCAGCTTATGCGACTGATGAATGTATTGATGGTTTGGCATATGGTGAGAAGGCTATGGGCTTTATGTATTCTGGTGATGCTGCTTATATTATTTCGGAAAATGAAAATATGAAGTTTTATGCGCCAGAAGATGGCACAAACTACTTTGTTGATGCGATGGTTATTCAAAAGGGCGCAAAGAATGTTGAGAATGCTTATAAGTTTATCAACTATATTACTGATTATGATGCTGCATTTGAAAATAGTTTATATGTAGGCTATGCATCAGTTAATAAAGAAGTATTAAATGATTTAACTTTACCAGATGCGGATTTTGATGGAAATGAGGCTTATATTCCTCGTGATAAAAATGAAAATGATGAGGTTTTCCATAATAATGAAAAACAATTAGCTACGATTTCAGAATTATGGGTAAAGGTTAAGAATCACTAAGATGTATCATATGGTACATCTTTTTGTTAGAATTAAAACATGTCAAATATATTAGATAAAGTTTTTGCGGATTTTGATTATGCTTTATTAGCTTTTTTTCATGAATTAGCTTTAAAGTATGGAGATATCTTAACACCTATTTCAAAATTTTTGGCAATCATTGGCAATTTACCATTATTACTTTTGGGTTATGTTGCCATTATATTGATTATAACTAAAAAGTATCGTAAGAATGGTTTTGTGATGTTGGTGTCAATAATACTTGGGGCAATTGTTACTTCATTATTAATTAAGCCTCTTGTGTATCGTTTAAGGCCATATCAAAGTGATATTGAAATATATAAGGCGTGGTGGCAATATGTTGGCTGTAGTATAGAAAATGATTCTTCTTTCCCTAGCGGTCATACCTGTGCTGCTGCTTCTGGTGCATTTGGCTTATTTTTTAGTTCTAATAATAAGAAATATACTTGGCCAATACTTATTTATCCCATATTGATGGCTTGTTCAAGGATATATTTATGTGTTCATTATCCAAGTGATGTAATAGCTGGTTTAATAATAGGTTTGTTTGTAGCGCTTATTGGTAATTGGCTAGTTAATAAAAAATATAGTATAAAAGCGAATTAGTATATTCGTGTTACAATAAGTTTAGTTTTCTAGGGCAGGGTTAGATTCCCGATCGGTGGTATACCCCACGAGCATTTTGCAGAACTTGTGTGATTCAAGTGGCGACAGTATAGTCTGGATGGAAGGAGATTTTTTATTTTATGAAAACTAATTATAAGATGCAGTTTATTGTGTTTGTGGCTGTTTTAAGTGGCTTAGCAGGTGTTTTGATGTTGGTAGAATTTCCATTACCTATTGCGCCACCTTTTTATAAGATTGATTTATCCGATGTTGCTGCACTTATTGGCGGTTTTGGTTTTGGACCTTTTGCAGGTTTAATTATTTGTTTATTGAAGGTTTTAATTTCCATAATCTTAAATGGCACAACAACAGCTTTTGTGGGTGAGTTTGCGGCCTTTTTAATGGATGGAACATTTGTGTTTGTGACAAGTTTAATCTATAAAAAAGCCAATGATAAAAAGGGTGAAATAATAGCTTTTCTAATTGGTGTACTTTCTTTAGCTTTAATGGGAGCTGTAGCCAATTATTATTTGATGATTCCGGCATATGTTAAATTTATGAATTTTCCATTAGAGTCAATTATAAAAATGGGTAGTGCCGTAAATAGTAATGTCAACTCTTTAAAGTCTTTGATTATTTTTTGTACAGTTCCCTTTAATTTAATAAAGGGTGCCATTATATGTACTTTAACTTATGTATTAAATAAAAGAATTAAATCAATCTTAAAAACAAGGGCTTAATCGTCCTTGTTTTCAGTTTTAGTTTTAACTTTTTCTAATAAGTCAATCATTTTATCAAGGCCTTTATCCGCAACATTTAGGGCTGTAAGTTTTACTTCCTTGATTGTTTTTTGGGTTTCAGGCTTATTGATAAAATCAACAACAGAATCTTTAATATTAGAGGCCATTTTAATTGCGCCTTGAACATTTTCGTTTTCAACAAATTTTTCCATCGTTGACTTATAAGGATCATCTTTGATTTTTACATATTCAGGATCATCACCTGGTTTAATTTCTTCGAATTTCTTATAAGCGAAGTCAGCAGCTTGTTCACATTTTTCATCAACTCTAGTTAAGAATTTGTTTAATTCTTCTTCGTTGTTTATTTGTTCAACAACATTTTTAAGCTTTATGGATGCTTCATTTATCGTATCGATAGTTTTTTCGCAAATAGCGGCAATCTTGACAGCTTCTTCCTCAGTTGCGTTAGTTAATTTTCTATCTGCAGCTTCTTTGATATCGCTGACAATATCTTGCATATTTTTTATAGTTTCATCAAATCTACTCATATGCACCTCCATAATAATTATACTATTTATTTATTGTATAATTACTACTATGAGAAGAAGAAATGGATTTGGCTTTGGCTTTTTTGGCTTATTTGCCCTATTTGCGATATTTGGTGATCTTGTTTTTGGACTTACAAGTCTAATTGTGGCACTTATTCCTGTAGCTGCGATTGCTTTACTTATCTATTCGATTGTTAAGGCTAGCAATAAGAATGACAATGTAGTGGGCAATAGTTCAAATAAGCAATTTAATAGTGGTAAGAACAGCAAGGCCTATAATTTAAATAATGCCGATATAAATAAAATAGATAAAAAATTAAATAATTACTTTAAAAAGAATATTTCTTTACCAGTAGTTGATGGTATATCTTTGACAACCCAATCTGGAAAGTTTACAACCGTTGATCAATTGTATTTAACATATAAAGATGAAAAGATTTGTAAGTTATGTGAATTTAGAAATCAATATGGTGATGTCTATAAGAAAATAATGGACTTATTATTAGTATTCGCTAATAAGGGTGAAGATGTTTTAAGAGCTGAGGTTAAGACTGAAGATATTAAACCTTCTAAAAAGCTTTCTGATGCCGATAAGTATATTGATGAAATTAATAAGTTAAATGATGCGATTCCTCAAGAGGAAATTACTAATGGTTTATATCAAACATGTGATTTGATTAGACAAGTTGATTTATTAAGTGAAAATCATAAAGATAATAATAAGATTTCTAAGTTATATGATTATTATTTACCAATACTTGTTTCAGCTTTAGAGAAGTATAAGAAGTTACAGGATTCTAAGGTTAAAAGTGATGACTTCTATCAAAGCGAGGCTGGTTTACTTAAGACAATTGTGTTAATTAATGAGGCTTTAAAGACGATTTGTGCAAGTATGCAAGAAGATGATTATATGAATATAAATGCTGATGTTAATACTTTACAAAGCTTGCTTAAAAAAGATGGCTATGGAGAAGATCCATTTGGGAGTAAAAAATAATGGCTGATCAAGATATTTATAAAATTGTTGAACAGATGAATAAGAATAAGATTTCTGATAATTCTAAGGTAGATGAAATCTTTAGTATGCTTGATTCTTTAACTGAAATGCCAGTTAAGTCTAGTGTTACTTTAAATTCTAATAATAGTAGTAGGGTTTCTTCTTTAGCTGATTTAAAGAATAGTATTAAGCCCATTAAAAAGCCTAGTTTCCCTGTTGAAATAAGATCTTTTGAGAATAGATCAGATTGTTTTAT
Organism: Acutalibacteraceae bacterium; assembly: GCA_963628775.1. GTDB lineage: Bacteria > Bacillota_I > Bacilli_A > Erysipelotrichales > Erysipelotrichaceae > Colivicinus. The sequence goes on along the minus strand of CAVGFC010000073.1, from coordinate 2,333 downwards.
CAACATTATTCAAGAGGTTAATTATAGTGAGGATAATAACAGTGATTATCTAAAGGGGCATAAGGATGCCTTAGGGAAGTATTATAGTGCAGCTAAGAGTAATTCTAAGGATTTATGTATTGTCGAAGGGCAAGTTAATGACGAATTAAAAAATAAGGGAAGAGCTAGTGCTTCTGATATGTATGCCAGGGGCTATTATGATGGTCTTGAGTATGTTTCTAAGGCTTTAGTGACTTCTAAGAATTTAATTGCGAAGAAGATGTATCAAAAATTGTTGAGTGAGTTAAGTTAATGAACAAAGATGAAAGAGAAAAGCTTCTAGAAGAAGTGTTAAATAAAAAAAGAAATATCAGTGTTGATGATTCTTTAAAGATTATCGAATCTACAGAAAATGAATTAAATAGATTATTGAACGCTAATAAACAAGATATCAATGAACTTGTTAAGCAAAATGATGTTACAAGTAGTGAGTATCTTGCTTCTTTAAAAAAAGAAATGGAGCAAGACTTAGGAACTAAGATTGAAACACCTGAGAAGGTGGTTGTTGGTAAGGGCTCTAAAGAAGTATTTGATAAGATATGTGAACAGTTAAAGAAAAAAGTAATTGGTCAAGATAAGGCGTGCGAAGAGATAGCTATGGCTTTTAGAAGACCATATGTGGTGGGAAGTAATCCTAAGCTTATTCGTAATTCAATTATTGTTTATGGAAACAATGGTACAGGTAGGCATTTGCTTATAAATACGATGGCTAATCTTTTATATGAAAATGGTTTAACTGTATCAAGTGAAGTATGCACACTTGATATGAAAAGGTATCAATCAAGTAGCCAAGAGATATTGTTTTTACAAGACTTATATGTTGCGCTAAGTGGTAGAAATCCGATTATTTTAATTGAGAATTTTAAAGAGAGTTCACCTATTTTCAATATGATGTTAAATGAACTTGTTTTAAATGGAAGAGTTTTATTGAATCAAAGATATACTTTTGTGAATAATCAGATGCAAGAGGCAACTTCTAAACTAAGCAAGGATGTAATTGATCATTTAGATGGAAATAATAAGATACTTGTTTTTGTCTGCCAGGATAAGCCAAGTAAATTAATGGATGTCTTTGGTAAGTCTTTTATTGAAAAGATTGAGGATAAGATTGAAACGGATAAGTTGGATGAGGATGCTTTAAAGGTAATTGTTGATAGTCTATTAAGGGATTTAAAGATTAAAAGCGAAATCCAATTTGAGCTAGATTTAATTATTGAAGATAATATTAAGGATTATTTATTTAAGAATTATGAGCCAAATGATGGTGTTGATTCCCTAACGCCAATAATTGATAAGATTTATAATAGTTTAGTTAATATTACTTTACAAAATAATGATATTGATGTTTTGACTTTAAAATATGATGGTTCTATTAAGGCTATTTTTAATGATCAAACTTTTGATTTAGATTTAAATGATGATTCTTCAAAAGAAAGAGAAGAGATTCAAAAGGAATTAGATGAAATTGTTGGTTTAAAGTCAGTCAAGGATTATTTATTGTCTTTAGAGAATCATATAAAGATTACCCAAATTAGAAAACAAAAGGGTTTAAAGACAGCTGATGTTTCTAAGCATATGATTTTTACAGGTAATCCTGGTACTGGTAAGACAACTATTGCCCGTATTGTTTCACGGATGATGAAGGCTTGTGGCATCTTAAAACAAGGTCAACTTGTTGAGGTTACTCGTGCTGATTTGGTTGGTAAATATGTAGGTCATACCGCTCCTTTGACAATGAATGTTATAAATAGCGCCTTAGGCGGTGTTTTGTTTATTGATGAGGCTTATTCTTTATATAGAGGAAAAGATGATTCTTTCGGTCTAGAGGCAATCGATACTTTAGTCAAGGGCATGGAAGACCATAGAGACGATTTAATTGTTATCTTAGCTGGTTATTCTAAGGAAATGGAAGAATTTTTAACAGCTAATTCAGGTTTAAAATCAAGATTTGCCAATATCATTCATTTTGATGATTATACAGGCGAGGAGATGATGTTAATCGCTAAAAGTATAGCTAAGTCTAAGGGTTATGTGATAAGTGATGAGCTTACTAAGCCTTTAACTGATTACTTTACCATAATACAGGGTAAGGATGATCCAAATAGTGGTAATGGCCGACTTGTTAGAAATAAGGTAGAGGAAGCCATTCTTAAGCAATCGAAGCGTTTATTGGATAATCCTGATGATGATATCAGCGAATTAAAGCTAGTTGATTTTAACAGGCCGTGAGCAAGAAATCCCCCCACTTCTATAAGCGGTGGGATGAATTGCGATAAACACGGCGTTTTCTTGAT
>CAVGFC010000072.1:0-12738 GCA_963628775.1 Acutalibacteraceae bacterium | reverse complement strand
GCTAGCTTTTTTAGTATTAGCTTATAATTAAAGTAATGATTGATACTTTCTTCCATAATGGTGCTACCAATAATAATAGTTATGATAGCTTTGATTCTTATTTAGCTAAGTATCATAACGATAAACCTAACTTTAAATCTATCATATGGAAAAACTATGAGTGGTTAGAAGATATAGATAAAAATGGCCAAGCTAGAGAGGCAATACTAGATAACGTACAAAAGACCCTACTTTGTAAAACAATTTATTTAGGCTATGACGCTTTTGATTGTGATACTTGCGATAATTGGATATTACTATTTAGACATTGTCATTCAAGATTTTGTCCAAGTTGTGGTATAAAGCTTCAAAAGGTATTAGCTACTAAAGCTGAAGTGATGTGTCTTGATATAAAACATAGACATATGGTATTTACGATACCTAAGGAATATAGAGAATACTTTAGAAAAGATAGAGATGCACTAAATATATTATTTATAGCTTCTAGAAATACTTTAATGAAAATATTTAATAAATCATTATTTGATAAAGTAAAGAAAAAGAAAGGCACAGTAAGAAATCCTAAAGATAACACTTATTTATTTAGAAATTATTCAAACCTTAATATGTTTGGTGAAATAGCTACTCTTCATACCTTTGGTAGAGATTTAAAATGGAATCCTCATATTCATGCCTTGGTACCAGAACTTATATATGATAGTAAACATGAATGTGTTAAGCACATTAATCACTTTAACTATGAATCTTTAAGAAAAACTTGGCAATTTGAAGTTAATAGATTACTACTAGAAAGATTTGGTAAAAAGATAAAGCATCTAATAGATAATTCTTATAAGAAACAAGATAATGGTTTTTATGTATATGCCAAAGCTGATATAGAAGATGATGATAAGTATACTTCCAAGATTAACTCTAAAAACGTTAAGGGTTGTGTTAACTATATGATGAGATATGCAGGTAGACCAGTTATGGCTGAAAGTAGATTATTATCATATGATAAAGATGCCAATGAAGTTAGTTGGTACTATGAAGATCATAAAACTAATGAAAGAGTTGAAGTTAAAGAAACAGGTAAACAACTACTTGAAAAAATGATTATTCATATTCCTGATAAAGATTTCAGAATGGTTAGATATTATGGCTTTTACAATAACAAGTGTCATGATACCTTAGATAAAATTAATGAATTACTTGGTAAAGAAAAAAGTAAATATCAAACTTATCTAGAGAAAAAGAAAACACTTAAGATAAAATTAGATAAGCTTAAATTTAGAACACAAATAGCTGATACATATAATAGAGATATATTTAAATGTGGATGTGGTGGTACCTTTAAATATACCTATACCCATAACCCATTAGAAGGAATTAAAAATGATAGAGAATATAGAACAAGATGTATTGATGAAATGCGAAAAATGCGGATACAAAGAAATGGTTTCACTTGAAGAACTTGAAACAATTAAAAATCTTCCTCCAGTATCAGATGAATATAAGATACTATGTCCTTTTTGTCTTAACTATATGTATGAAGACAAAACCAATAAATAAGTAAACAAACAATAATCATTATTAAAACGTTACAATCGTAAACTTCTTTTAATAATGCATAATAATATACTTGTTAAATATATTCAAAACATCACATATTAAATTTTTAGACAGGACGCATCGAATTTCTTAATATATAAAAAAGCTGCCGTTGCTCTTTTATGGTTTTATGTAGTTTCAATTCTTCAGACCGCTTTTTTCTCTGCCGCCACATTTCCAAAGCGCCATAGGATGCCGTTTGATTCTATCGAGAAATTCATCATCAGTAAACAACAGATCGGGGCGGTAATCTTGATTATTAAATGAATGCCAGAATTCAAGTTCGCTGCTGTTCTCAGGAAGCAGAAAACTTTTCAAATATTCCATCACTTTTTTCTGTGCAGGTTCCAGTTCAAAATGTTCTCCACGGCGCAGAACCGGAATCAGATCCGTTTTAATCCTCTGCGGAGCAAGCTGCATGATATGATCGAAAGCAAAGCATTCCGGTGCTTTCTCTGCCGCAATAGCGCTATAAAACACAACGCACTTGCGTAACAGCGGTTCTTCGCTCTCGTCAAACAATCCATACTTTTGCAGATTGAAAATATCATATAAGTCTCTGGCTGCGGTCCGGCTTAAAAGCGCTACGATCTTAGCTCCAAAAATTTCAAGAGGATCAACACTTAATACGGTAAGAGGTTCTTTCTGCCATGGCAGTTTTACCCGCCTCCTGGACACTGGAAGGATATGCGCCCGAAGCATATAATTGATCTCTATTTTCAGATTATCCTTCATCCCTCCGGAATTCACATATTCATAAACAAAAGAGTCCAACGCATGATACTGTTTTGATTTGGCGCTAAGCTGATAACCTGCCGCAGTCATATATTTCTGGATATGTTCTGTAATCTTTTTTCTTTCCTCCAGCATAGCCGCACGTTCAACCTCTTTTGAGAAATCAAGGTCTATATCAACTGACAGCCGGGGCAGGTCAAAAATCGTAAGGTTGATCGCCGTTCCGCCTTTGAGTGCAAGACTGTCTGATAACAGCGGGTCTTTTTCCATGAAGGCTAAAACATCCGCAAGTCGGCATACTTTTTCTAAAGTATCACGTACAAACCCAAGTTCCTTTGCCTGCCGTCCAAGTGTGATCCGGTCATATTGCATCATAGTCATTTACCCCCTTATCAATCAGTGCTCTTAAATTTTCCGGGGCAAAGAGCCGCCACCGCTTATGAAACACAAATCCATCCTTTTCTGCACTGAAATATGTTTTGCTGTCCGGCAAATGTTTCTCACATTCATCAAGAAAAGAATCCGGCAATCCCAAATCCTCTTGAAACATTTCAAGGATATATCCGGTTTTTTGATAAAGTTTTCCGCAATGATATAAATCCAGAGCAGAAAGCAGATAATCCGGTGAAAGGGATGGAATGAGCAGCATACAACGCAGCAGTTCTTCAATGCCGCCAATTTTTTCAAAATCCGCAATGCCATCAATTACCGTCCGTTCTAAGGAAGTCACACGTACGCCATTTTCCATTTCCATAACGCCTGCTGCTCCCCGATAGCTCACGGGGTAATAATCAATGCCATCATAAGAAAATGGTCGTACCCGCTTTCCTGTTGCCACGTACACCTCGTAAAAAACCTGGTTTGCGTAGCCATAATATTCAAATGCACTATGATGGGAAACACACGCATCCTCCGTCACACTGGACGCAATCTGAAAACGGTTTGGAATCGGCTGGCCGGTTTCCAAACTAATAACCGCATATAAATCACGGCGCACTCGCTCAATATATCCTTTTTCTAAAAACTTTCGTATCTGCCAGGCTGCCGCACTGTCCGAACCGATCAATTTGGCAAGTTCCTCCCGCGTAAAACAGCGCATGGCCACAAGTTCTTTATACAAATCCATTTTATCATCGCCTTCGTTTTTATTATTGCGCAAAATGATGGTATTTACAACCGTTTTGTGCAAAATCAAAAACGCCCAAAGAAAAAGACAGGCAGGATACTCACTAAAAAGCATCCTGTCCATACATTTTTTATTTCTAGGTACCTAGAAAATGGGTATGAAAAGGGTATCCACCTAATAAAAGATAAAATGCCCTATGGCTTTACCCTATTAAATTTCATATACAAAGCAGTTTGCCACTGTTTATGCCACTTTCTGCTGGTATCTCAATGTTACCTTTCCATCGCTAAATGGATGTATACATAAAAAATCCAAAATAAACATTGGCCAAAAAAAGCGTGATTTCTCACGCTTAGGCATCACTTCTAGAGAATGCATTCTTCATATTATTACTTGCAGCCTTAAGTACTTTATTTAAAGTATCAATACTTAACTTCTTAAATTCATCAGCTATTTCTTGATTAGCTCTTAAAGCTTCTTCTTCTAATTCCTTGCCACTTAATCCTTTTAATACTTCATCATATTTCTTGATTAATAGTTGCCCAATAGTTGCACCCTTTAATTGATATCTTTCAATTAGATTTAAACAATCCTTATAAGAAGCATCAGACAAAGCCCCAATTAATCTACTTACCCAATAGAAACTATCGGTACTTACGACACTCGTTGTACTATTTAAATAATCAGGAGTCTTATTAACACAAGTATATTGAGGAATTGCGACATTAAAGACATTTGATCCAAAACATTGCCACTCAATAGGTAAGGCATATGAACGCATTTGAATGATTTCTAAATCATCAGTACGATTAACACCAATACTTCTATATTTTCCACTTAAGCTCTTATCACCATAACTTAAATATGGATCATATGCTGTTCCTTGGAAATGACTAGACATTATATATTTAACATCTTCAATTGTAATCTTTCTTTCTGGAACTAAAGAAAAAGGCAAATCATCATCCTCAGGTTTATAACCCCTTAAAGCACATAATTTTGGATTAAAATACTTAAGCATATACCAAGCACGTGGAGTATTGTAGATATGATCTGAATCATCATGACTACCAAAAGCAAGTCTTACATTAAATTTGTCATCATTATTTAGATTTAAATGATTCTTCTCAATAAATTCCTTTAAGTCCTTTGAACAAATATGTTTCTTTTGTTCACCAAGGCCATCCTCAATATCAAACTCATCAATGCCTAATTGATTTGGCATAACAACATATTCATCATCTTCAACTCTTTTAGCGATATAGTGATGACCACCAATAGTCTCCATATACCATATTTCATCTTTATCGCAAAACGCGATACCATTCATCTCATAAGTGCCATACTTTTCAAGCAATTCACCAAGACGATGAACACCTTCTTTTGCGCTTTTTATATAAGGAAGCACAATATGAACAATATCTTCTTCTCCTATTCCACCTGGCGTATTTTTCTTTTCATCATAATCGACAAGTGGATCTCCACTTAAAACCCTAGGATTTGAAGTAATAGTCTCAGTAGCTGACATGCCAACTTCATATTCATTAATACCAGCTGCACACCAAATGCCTTCTTTATTATCAACATTAGGCGTAGCACTATATCTTACAGGATTATCTGGTAAATCAATTGTAAGATGAGAAATAACCGTAGTATATTTACGAGGTTGTTCATTTGGATTAATAATCACATACTTTTTAGCAGTATAATTACCTGCTCCTGAATCATCATTACGGGCAATAATAGTTGAACCATCATATGAAGCCTTCTTACCCACTAAAATTGTTGTACAAGCCATTTTAAATCTCCTTAATTTTTCACAAATTGTGAATTATATAAATTAGTATAGAAACCATTCTTAGCCATTAACTCCTCATGATTTCCCTTTTCAATAATATGTCCATCCTTCATCACAAGAATAACATCAGCATTTCTAATAGTACTTAATCTATGGGCTACCACAAAAGAAGTTCTACCATCCATCAGCTTATCAAAAGCCGCCTGTATTTCTTGTTCAGTGAAAGTATCTATCGAACTTGTTGCCTCATCTAGAATCAACATAGGTGGTAAAGCCAACATTACCCTTGTTATACATAACAATTGTTTTTGACCTGCAGAAAGAGAACTATCATCAATGATTGTATCCAAACCATTTGGAAACCTTTTAATAAATTCATAAGAATGTGCTTGTTTACATGCCGCAATAATTTCATCTTCACTGGCTTCAGGCTTACCAAGACTTACATTTTCTCTAACACTACCCTGTTTTATCCAAGTATCTTGTAAAACCATACCATAGTTTTCTCTTAAACTATGACGAGTAACATCTCTAATATCCTTACCATCAATCTTAATTGATCCACCATTAACATCATAGAAACGCATTAATAAATTAATAAACGTTGTCTTACCACATCCTGTAGGCCCAACAATCGCAATACTTTGACCACTTTTTACATCAAGTGAGAAATCCTCAATTAATGGCTTATCTTCATCATATCTAAAACTTACATTATCAATAGATACTAAACCCTTAGATTGACTTAATACTTCATCTTTTTCCTTAATTTCACTATCCTGTTCAATTAATTCAAACACTCTATCAGCACACACAAAAGCATTTTGAAGCTCAGTTACCACACTACTGATATCATTAAAAGGCTTCATATATTGATTGGCATATGATAAAAGAACCGTTAAACCACCAACTGTTAAATGATTATTTAAAATTAAATAAGCACCAAGTAAAGCTACACAGGCATAAATAAGTGAATTAACAGCGCGTGTGCAAGGATTAGTTAAAGAAGAAAAGAAAGTCGCACTTGTAGAATACTCACATAATTTATCATTTACTTCTTTAAAATCAGCCTTTATTTTATCCTCATAATTGAAAGCCTTCACTAACTTTTGATTACCAATCATCTCATCAATTAAAGCTGTTTGGCTTCCCCTTGTAGCGTTTTGTTTCTTAAATAATGTATAAGACTTAGACGCAATAAACTTCGCAACTAGAAAACTAAGTGGTGTCAAAACAATTACAAGCACAGTAATAATTAAAGACTTCTTAAACATAAACACCAAAGTAATAATGATAGTAATTACACCAGAAAACAATTGCGTTAAACCTAAAAGTAAGCCATCAGAAACTTGATCTACATCACCTATCATTCTTTGAACAATATCACCACTGCTTTGTTTATCAACATAGCTTAATGGTAGACTTTGTATCTTTACTATGGCCTTGTTTCTGATATTTTTAACCACATTAAACGCAATCTTATTATTGATGATGTTCATAATCCAAGTTAATAAAGAATTAATGACAATCAAAATAGAAATAGTCTTTAAACAAGAAACAATATAATCAAGACTAATACCTTCTATAATAATTAAATCAATACTATCACCAAACAAAATTGGAATATATAAAGTAAGCCCAACCGTAAATAAAGACAACAATATTGATACAAGTAATAAGAAACGATAATTACCAAGCTCTGCCATTAATTTCTTAAAAGTTGGGGTATTAATTTTCTTCTTCATCTTATTTACCCCTTTCTTGTGGATATTGTGAATAATATATTTCCTTATACATTTCACAATCCTTCATAAGCTCATTATGACTTCCAAAACCTAGCATATTGCCATCATCTAAAACTAATATCTTATCAGCACTCTTAATAGTTGAAGCACGTTGAGAAACATTGATTACAGTCTTTTTCAAAGACGCAATACCCTGTCTTAATTTTGCCTCAGTAGCAAAATCTAAAGCACTGAAACTATCATCAAGAATTAAAATATCACTATCTTTTATAAGCGCTCTGGCAATAGTTAACCTTTGTCTTTGACCACCAGATAAATTCTTGGCACCTTGTTCAATTAAATGCTCAAGCCCTCCATCTTTACCCTCAACAACTTCCTTAGCTTGGGCAATTTCTAAAGCCTTCCACATCTCTTCTTGTGTGACGTCTTTTTTGCCAACCCTTAAATTATTGGCAATACTATCTTTAAATAAAGCGGCCTTTTGAGGAACAACAGACACTATCTTAGCTAAATCTTCTTTAGAATATTCTTTGACATCTTTTCCATTTATTAAAACAGCTCCACTATCTGTATCATAAAAACGTGCAATAAGATTAATGAGAGTTGTCTTCCCGCATCCCGTTGGTCCAATTATTCCAAGTGTTTCACCCTTGTTTAATTTAAAACTTATATTAGTCAAACAAGGCTCCTTACTGCCTGCATAAGTAAAAGTAACATCCTTGAATTCGATAAAACTATCAGCACTTAAAACATTACTAGAAGTAGCATTTGTATATTTCATACTTGATTCAATATCTAAGACCTTATTTACTCTAGACATACACGCAATAGACTTATCGATATTAATGATTAAATTAGCCATCTTAATAAGCTCTACAACAATTTGTGCCATATAGTTATAAAGCGCAACGACTTCACCTTGTGACAATAAGCCAAGTCTTACCTCAATTGTCCCTGTATAAATTAAAACTACCGTAGCCATATTGATTAATACATAAGTTAAAGGATTAGTTAAAGCACTTAAGAAACCAACCTTTTCATTTTCTGAAGTTAATAAATTATTTTGATCCTTAAACTCATTTACAACTCTATCTTCAATTCTAAAAGCCCTAATTACCCTAATACCTGTAAGATTTTCCCGTGTTTTAGAAAGTAAACCATCAAGAGCTTTTTGAACCTTCTTGAATAAAGGAATACTTTTTATCATAACTAAAAAAACCACAAGACATAGAAGTGGGATAACAACCGCAAAAATAATGGCACACTTAACATTGATAGTAAAAGCCATAATCATTGCCCCAAAGACAATAAAAGGACTTCTAAGAAGTAATCTAAGTGCTAAATTTAGACCATTTTGAATTTGATTAGTATCACTTGTTAAACGTGTAATCAAAGTATCTTGACCAACTTCATCAAGCTCCCTATAAGATAAATCTTGAATATGATCAAATAAAGCCTGTCTTATTTTAGTAGTAAAACCAACTGACGCCTTAGCCGCAAAATATTGAGCTACAATACTACAAGCAAGCCCAATAATTGCCAACAATATCAATAGGCCAAATTCCTTAAGCACATAAGTAAAATCATTATTACCTACACCATTATTTATAATGTCCGCAATAACTAAGGGAACAAACAAATCAAATAAAGCCTCTAATAGCTTAAATAAAGGTGCTAATATTGACTCTTTTTTAAATTCTTTTAAATATAGTTTAAATCTTTCCATCTTTACAATTATAAGTCCATTCAATGTTAAAATGAATTCATGATTAATTCTTTTGTTGCCTATGACTTTGAAACCAGTGGCCTTAGTAGCCAAAATGATTGTATTATCGAAATAGGTGCCATTAAAGTTATTGATGGCATTATTGATGAAAGCGAAGAATTTAAATTTGAATGTCTTTTAAAACCAAACAATGGTGTACTAAAAATATCATCTTTTATTGAATCATTAACTGGTATCACTAATGAAATGTTAACAGATGGTATAGAACTAGAAGAAGCAATATCAAGTTTTAAAGACTTTATAGGTAACTATCCCCTTGTTGGCTATAATAGCCAATCATTTGACTCTAAATTTCTTTTTCAAGCATGTAGACTTACCAATAACTTTATCGATAACGAGCAAATCGATTTAATCAAACAAGCTCGTATCTATAAGTGTGAACACTACCTACCTAACGCAAAACTATCCACAATGGCAAATCATTTTAACATCATAAACAAAAACGCCCATAGGGCCTATGATGATGCCTTAACAACAGCTAAATTATATTTAATAATGAACAGCTAGTTCTTATGATAATAATCATATAACTCATTTTTAGAAACATTATGAGCCTTGGCAATAAGGCCAATAGCCTCTTTTGTCTTCATGCCCTTTTTTACATATGAATCAATTTCTTCTTTCAACAAAGAGAAATCAACAAGCCTTTCTTTTTTTTGATGGCCCTCTACCATAAAGACAATTTCACCCCTTAATTCACCAACATTAACAAGTTCACTTAAGTTGCCCCTAATATATTCTTCATGAATCTTGGTAAGCTCTCTAGCGATAACGGCCTTTCTATCGCCAAATACTTCATATACTAATTCAATAGTCTTATTTATACGATGAGGTGCTTCATAGAAAACTATCGTATAAGGAAAATCCCTTAGTTCACTTAATTCTTTTTTAGCGATTGAACTCTTAGAATTTAAAAAACCATAAAACAGATAATGAGTAGTAGATAAACCACTTGCCACCAGGCCATTTAAACACGCATTGGGCCCGCTTACTGTGTTAATGTTATAACCTGCATCAATAACTTTATTAACTAAAACATAGCCAGGATCGGAAACCAGAGGATAGCCCGCATCAGAAACCAAGGCAACATCTTCACCATTGTTTAAATGCTCTAAGATTGGCTCACTAGCGATTTCTTCATTAAAATTATGATAACTAATTAATTTGGTATGAATATCAAAATGAGACAAGAGCTTTCTAGTATTTCTTGTATCTTCGCAAGCTATTAAAGAAACACTTTTTAAGACTTCAAGACAACGAAAAGAAACTTCATTTAAGTTTCCAATTGGTGTCGCAACTAAAAAAAGTGTAGGACTATTCATGTTCTTGTTTCTTACTGCTGGCTAAGACCTTGCCCTTTGAAAGTAAATCATCAAGTGAAATAAAGACCGCATGTTCCTTATTTTCTAACTTACAATTACGCACAATAATATTCATAGATGTAAGCTTATATCTTTCACCTTCATATTCAATATAAGAATTAAGCTTAGGCAAACCCTTCTTTAAGTCCTTATAAGCTTCATCTTCATATTTTAAACAACACATTAAATTGCCACATTGACCAGACAATTTCGCAACATTTAAAGCTAATAATTGATTTTTAGCCATATTGATTGAAATACGATCAAATTCGCTAATATAACGTGCACAACAAAGTTCTCTTCCACATGGTCCAATTCCTGAAACCATCTTAGCCTTATCACGGGTACCAACTTGTCTTAAGTCAATACGACATCTAAATAATGAAGCTAATATCTTTAATAATTCTCTAAAATCTACACGGTCATCAGCTAGATAGATAAAAGTTATTTTACTTCTATCTAATGTATATTCAGCAGAAATTACCTTCATGCCTAGATTTAATTTATCAGCCTCTTTTTGACACTTAATACGAGCTTGTTTACAATCCTCTATATTTTTTTCATATTGGGCTTCATCTTCTTTATTAGCCTTTCTAATAATAGGCTTAATTTCCATTGAAACATTTGGCTTATCAAAAGGCTCGGCAATTACACGAGCATATTCAATTCCTCTTTGGGTTTCAACTACAACACTGTCGCCATTTAAAATTGATTCATCAACAGTGGAAAAAGTATATGTTTTATTAGTTGTCTGAAATCTAACAGACAGATATTTTATATTTTCACTCATATATCTATGATATTATCGAAAACGCCATTTGGTCAAACAACAAAGTTCTATTAACAGCGTAATTTGAACGCTCTTTACACCTTAAAAATATTTCTAATAACTTGGCCCTATCATATTTTCTTAGACAATTTAGATAATCATTATATTCTTCATCTTCAATTGTCTTATTATTTATACTATCTTCTATCATTAAAATCATAATATCTAAATAATAATCAGAAGCACTCTTAAATAAATCTTTATTTACACAACTATAGAATTCTCTTGAAAATAAAACTGGTATATAGTCCTTATTATCAAGTGAATCAATAGTCTTAAAGGCATATTCCTTAGCACATAAATAAGCTTCATCATTTAAATCAATGTCACTTATATCATGTTTGATATTACTTAGAATATAGCTATCTTGTATATCAAAGCCCTTCTTTTTATATTCCTTAACAAGTGAAGAAAAATCACGTGTCACAAAAGGAACCTTCTCACATCTTGAAACAATTGTATCTAGTAAACTATCTATATCATCACTGATAAATATGCCATAAGTATCGTTACTGCAATCATCTTCAATAAACTTAAGAAGCATATTAGAAACCTTGATAGATGCATTATTGATATTATCGATGATATATACTTTCTTACTACCCTCAAGTGCAGTTTTCGTTAATTGTTCCATCATATCTTCAATAACATCTACCTTAATTGATTCCTTATAACCATCAATATAGATAACATCAAAATACTTATTATCCTTGATACGCAAACAAGTATTACACGTTTCGCAAGCGTAATCATTTTTATTTTCAATGATACTTTGAGCCAATAAAAAAGCTGTTTCCTTCTTTAATGGATTAATATCACCATAAAGTAAGTAACAATTAGCCAAATGCTTATTTCTTAAATCATTTAAAAGACTTAAGTAAACAATAGGCTCCTTGGCCTTTAAAGTATCCTTAACCATTAATATAATCCAAGATAATAGCCAAACTATTATCCACTACAGCATCAATATTCTTATTAGCGTCAACTATTTTTACATTATCCTTATAAAGTGAAATGATTTCCTTATAGCCCTCATTAACCAAATGATGGAAATTAAAAGATTCCGCATCTAATCTATCCTTATTGCCTCGACCATTGATTCTTGATTGACCAACTTTTTCATCTACATCTAAATAAATAGTAATATCAGGCTTACAACCCTCAATCGCAAAATCATTGATGGCCTTAACACCCTCATAACCTATACCTCTAGCCTTACCTTGATAAGCTAAAGATGAATAAACAAAACGCTCGCATATAACAATTTTTCCATCATTAATTGCGGGCAAAACCTTTTCAACTAAGTGTTGTCTTCTACTAGCTGCATATAATAGAGCCTCAGTTCTTGAATCCATCGCTGTATTTTTGGGATCTAGAATAACAGCCCTAATTTGTTCAGCTATATCTATACCACCTGGTTCTCTTGTATGAACAATATCAAAACCCTTGTCCTTTAATTTTTGACAAACAATATCGCATACAGTTGTTTTTCCAGAACCATCTGGTCCCTCAAACACAATAAAAGAACCTTTTTTCATTAATTTAATTTCTCCGGTTTAGGTTTAAAAGTCTTATCCAAAACTTCAAGTACTTGTCTTCTTACTTCCTCATATTCTTCATATGACAAATTAGGATTCATAGGATTTAAAATCTTGATTGTAGCCGAAGGATTATCATCTTCATTATTTAAAGCGTCATATGTCTCTATTGGTAATAAAACATATTTAATACTGCCATTTTCAGTAATATATAAAGACTCTTCTTCCTT
>CAVGFC010000071.1:0-10284 GCA_963628775.1 Acutalibacteraceae bacterium | reverse complement strand
CTCACAATAAAACAAGGATTTGACGCAACTGAAAATAACGCTTTAATATATACCGGTGAAAACAGCGAAGGTGTAAGAGAACGCAATTCTTATGGTGTTTATGTCACTACAGGATGGTATAGAGATACAGATGGAAACATTCATTATAAAGATGGCTTAAATGGCAAATATTTAAGTAATGAAAATAATATTGCCTATCAGACTAGAGATTGTCTAGAACTAAAAATTAAACATAAAAGCGATAAAAACTATGAATGTTTAAGTGATGAATTTGGTAATTACAATAAAAATGGTAAATGGTTAAAAACTATTGACTTACAATTTGGTGAAGATGGCTTTAAGAATCTATATGATTTACAAATCGCAAGTACTGCGGCAAATGTAAATGACAACACTGGTGATAAATATGTAAGAGGCTATTATTATGTACCTAGTGACTATGATAAAGACAACGGCATCGTCTTTATCTTACAAGGACAAGGAATATCTTATTGGCGATTAATAGATGGTAGCGATAATGAAGGCACTGGCATCATGTTTGATACAGCTAGCACATCTTGGAAAAACACCGGCGCAATTGTTGTGAACATTCATGATCGTTCAAGCTACGCTAAAGATTATGGTACTTTTTGGGATACATATGATTTTGTGTTGGATGATGTCAACGTCATGAAATATTTTATTGAAAAATATAATATTAGCGGCAATATCGTTTTACAAGGCAATTCTAGAGGAACAATGGCTTCTTCAATGATTATTAAAGCCTTGGCAGGCCAGGCTTATAATCCTAAAAATCAAATAAAAGATGGCGATTATATTGAAGATTATTATCTAGATAAAGATTTATATAACTTTAATGTTGATTGTTTTATTTGCCAAAATGGATCCTTTGGCTACCAATATGATGAAGATGACTACAAAGCTGTTAGCCAAACCAATTTAAAAGTATGGGCCTTCAATGGTGAGCAAGATACCAATGATATTGAAACTATTGAAAAATATAAAGAAATGATGACTGATAAAAATGGCGAAGATTGGGCCTTAGACAATATTCGTTTAACAGCCTTGCCATCTGAACTATTTTATCCATTTGGTGAAAGTGACCACTCTGTTACAAGACTAAATGCTTACTATTTTGCCGATAAAGGTTATCTTGGACCAGAACTTAAAATAGATGAAAATGGTAACATTGTCTATTTAAATAAATTAAATGATGGTGATACTTATACAATACTGGCCAGAGGAAGTGGAATAGATAAAAAAGACTATGAATATAGAATATATGATGAATCATTTCATTTATGGGCATTAAAAAAGGCTTAGTTTATAACTAAGCCCTCTGTCTAGAATCTAGACTCTATTTTTTAGAAGATTTCTTAACGGGAGTCTTTTCTTCTTCTAAAGTTTTATATGTTCCATAATAAGAATCAGTTAAGATTTGTTCGATATCCTTAATCATTGGAACTCTTGGGTTAGCAGGAGAACATTGATCTTCATAGGCAAGGTAAGCCATCTTTTCTCTATTGTCCATCCATACCTTTTCACCACAATCGGTTTGAGCAGCGAAATTCATTTCAATGCCTAACTCTTTACCTAATTTATATACAGCATCAGCATAAGCTCTAACACCTTCTTCAACAGTATCGAATTTAAGACCAATAGCCTTAGCTAGTTCAGCATATTTTTCATCTGCCTTATAGTAGTTATACTTTGGCCAAACACCTGGTTTTGTAGGACGAGTACCATTGTATCTAACTACATATGGAAGAAGAATCGCATTAGCACGACCATGAGGAACATGATATTCACCACCAATCTTATGAGCGATTGAGTGATTTAAACCAAGGAAGGCATTAGCGAAAGCCATACCAGCTAGACAGCTCGCGTTATGCATCTTTTCTCTAGCTTCTGGATCTTGTTTACCATTACGATAAGCACGAGGTAGATATTCAAAGACAATTTTGATTGCTTGTAAACATAGACCATCTGTGAAATCATTAGCTAATGTACTTACATAAGCCTCTGTTGCATGTGTTAATACATCCATACCTGTATCAGCTGTAACCTTAGCAGGTAAAGTCATTGTTAAAGAAGGATCAACAATAGCGACAGTAGGAGTTAAAGAATAATCGGTTAGAGGATATTTCTTATGTTCTACCTTATCGGTAATAACCGCAAATGGTGTTACCTCAGAACCTGTACCTGATGTTGTAGGGATACAAACTAGTTTTGATTTTCTACCAAGTTCAGGATACTTGAAAGCACGTTTTCTAATATCCATGAATTTTTGTTTAAGATCATTGAAATCAACATCTGGTTGTTCATAGAATAACCACATACCCTTAGCAGCATCCATACAACTACCTCCGCCTAGAGCGATAATTGTATCTGGTCTAAAGGCATCCATTAATGACCAACCTTTTTTAACTGTTTGAATTGATGGATCTGGTTCTACATCACAGAATAATTGTACCTGTACTGGATTTCTACGCTTATCAAGTTGAGATGTAATCTTATCTAAGTAGCCTAAGTCTACCATTGATCTATCAGTTACGATGAATACTCTATGTACATCACGCATATCTCTTAGATATTCGATAGAATTTCTTTCAAAGTAAATCTTTGAAGGAACCTTGAACCATTGCATATTATTTCTTCTCCTTGCGACTTTCTTAATATTTAATAAATTAATAGAACTTACATTACCACTTACTGAATTATGGCCATAAGAACCACATCCAAGTGTTAAAGAAGGAATCATACTATTATAGATATTACCAATACCACCAAGAGATGAAGGAGAGTTAACACAAATTCTACATGCTTCTAGTCTTTCACCATATTTAATAGCTAATTCATCATTACTTGTATGAATAACAGCTGTATGTCCTAAACCATTAAATTCAACCATTGCCTCTGCTTTATCAAAGCCATCTTCGATTGACTTAGCCTTTAACATCGCAAGTACTGGTGAAAGTTTTTCTCTTGTTAATGGTTCTTTTGGACCAACTTCTTTACATTCACAAATCAATATAGATGTATCTTCTTTTACCTCAAAACCTGCTCTATTAGCGATTGCGTAAGCAGACTTACCAACAACCCATGGATCTAGTTTTGCGTTATTAACATCTTTTGAATAAGCCTTTACCCCAAATAGAGATTGTTCAAGTAATTCTTTTTCTTTTGCGTTACAGAAATGAACCTTATAATTGCCAAATAATTCTTTAGCATCTTCATAAATTTCTTTATCAACAATAACAGCTTGTTCAGATGCACAAATCATACCATTATCGAATGTTTTAGACATAACAACATCATTGATTGCCTGTCTTAGATTAGCGGTAGTTTCAATATAAGCAGGAACATTACCAGCACCAACACCTAATGCAGGTTTACCACATGAATAAGCTGCCTTAACCATGGCATTACCACCTGTTGCCAAGATAGTTGCGACATCAGGATGATTCATAAGAGCGCTAGTTGCGTCCATACTAGGATGTTCAATCCATTGGATACAATTTTTAGGAGCTCCAGCCTTAACAGCAGCTTCATATACTACTTTGGCAGCAGCTGCTGAACTTTTTTGTGCATTTGGATGGAAGGCAAACACGATTGGGTTTCTAGTCTTTAAACAAATTAATGATTTAAAGATTGCAGTACTAGTTGGATTTGTAACTGGTGTAATACCACATACTACACCAACTGGATCGGCAATATATGACATGCCTTCAACTTCATCTTCTTTAATAACGCCAACTGTTTTTTGATGGCGCATGTTGTTTACGATATATTCACAAGCGAATAGGTTTTTAGTTGCCTTATCTTCAAAGACACCTCTTCCGGTTTCTTCGATTGCTAGTTTTGCTAAGTTGCCATGTTGATCTAGGGCAGCAACACTTGCCTTAGCTACGATGTAATCAATCTTGTCTTGGTCTAATTCTTCAAAGTCTAATAGAGCTTGTTTAGCTTTTTCAACTAGGGAATTTACTTCTTTTTCAA
The DNA here is from genome assembly GCA_963628775.1 of Acutalibacteraceae bacterium. GTDB lineage: Bacteria > Bacillota_I > Bacilli_A > Erysipelotrichales > Erysipelotrichaceae > Colivicinus. Next base: position 6,285 of record CAVGFC010000071.1, on the reverse strand, counting down.
CACTTTTTTCCATTTAAAATACCTCACTTGTCAAAATTATCACAATGAATTGTGAATTTGTCAACAACTTTTGTTAAAGTTTTAACAAGTAAGCGTTTACATAAATAAAAAGATATATAAGTGGTAGAATTATCATTGTGAAAAATGAAATTAAAGACTATTTATTAATTGCCTTTTGGTCCTTTGTATTTGCGCTAAGCTGTAATCTATTTATAGTTCCCTTTGGACTATATAATGGTGGCATCATTGGTGTAGCTCAACTTATAAGAACATTCTTAATAAGTGTGCTTCATATTAATGTAAATTTTGATTTAACAGGTATCGCTAATCTTGTGATCAATATTCCTTTACTACTTATTTCCTTAAAAGTATTAAACAAGAAATTTGTATATAAGACTATTCTTTCGGTTGCGGTACAAACAATTGCCTTTTCGATTCTATTTACCTCTTCACCAATTAATGATGAACTAGCCAGCATTGTGGTTGGTGGCGCTATTAGTGGTTTTGCGATATCTCAAATTCTTGTTTATAAGGCGTCAGGCGGAGGCAATGATATTCTAGGCATGTTTGTAACCTTGAAAAATCCTCGTATTACGGTTGGCAAATATTGTTTCTATTTTAATTGCGTTTTATATAGTTTATGCGCAATTTTATTTAATTTTGAAGTTGCGATTTATTCAATAATACAAGCCTTTGTTTATTCATTTATGATAGATAGAGGACATCTTGAAAATATCGATGTCGCTTTAATGATTTTTACTAAAAATAAAGATGTTAAAGAAATGATTATGAAAGATAATAGGCGTGGTGTAACAACTTGGACTGGCAAGGGTGCCTATACAAACAAAGAAACAGAAGTTTTAGTTTCGGTTGTTTCCAAATATGAAGTGAATACTTTAAAGAAGAAAATAAGAAATCTTGATAAGGACGCATTTATAATTATCACAAATGTTGAAGATGTATCCGGTGGATATGAGAAAAGGCTTGTATAATATATCTATGACAAAGAAAGAATTTATTGATTTGTTGGCCAATGATGGTCTTAAGCTAAGTGAAAGACAAATTGAGCAATTTGATTTGTATGCAAGTTTTCTAAAAGAATACAATGAAAAAATTAATTTGACCGCTATAACTAAATATGAAGAAGTACTAGATAAACACTTCTATGATTCTTTATTGTTAAGCTTTGATACTAAACTTATAGGGACCCTAGTAGATGTAGGCACAGGAGCTGGCTTTCCAGGCGTTGTATTAAAAATTGCCTATCCTGATTTAAGAGTAATATTAATCGAACCAATTAAGAAAAGATGTATTTTCTTAAATGAACTTATTGAAAAATTAGGCTTAAAAGATATTGAAGTTATAAATACAAGAGGCGAAGATTATTCTTTGTCGCATAGAGAAGAATTTGATTATGTGACAGCTAGAGCCGTTAGTAATTTAAATATGCTGATAGAAGTATGCGGTGCCTTAGTTAAAAAAGATGGCTACTTTATCGCTTTAAGAGGATTAAGTGGTGAAAGCGAAATTGATGAGGCAAAAAGCGCTTTTAAACAAATGAACTTTGAATGTAAGAAGGTATTAAAACACACTTTAAGTGATGGTTCACTTAGAGTTATTGGACTAATAAGGAAGGTGGGGGCTACACCAAAAAAATTGCCTAGAAAATATAGTATAATTAAACAAAGACCATTATGAGTGAAATAGTAAATATAGATATAGATAAAATAGTTCCAAATAAAAGCCAACCAAGGCTTGAATTTTATGATGACACAGTAAAGTCATTGGCCTTAAGCATTAAGGAAAACGGCTTACTTCAACCAATAAGTGTTAGAAAATTAAATGATAAGTATGAGCTTATTGCGGGGGAAAGAAGATATAGGGCTTGTTTATATAATGGAGAAAAACAAATAAGAGCTATTATCTATGATATGTCTGATGAAGAAAGTGCGACTCTTTCTTTAATTGAGAATATTCAAAGAGAAAATCTTAATGCCATAGAACAAGCTATGGCGATGGCTCGTATCATGAAAAATGAGGACATTACCCAAAATGAACTTGCCGATAGACTTGGTTATAAACAATCAACAGTGGCCAATAAATTAAGACTACTTAAGTTACCTGATTATGTTAAGAATGCCTTAAGTCGTGGTCAAATTACCGAAAGACATGCACGTGCTTTATTAAAGGTTCCAGAAGACAGACTCAAGGAAGTATTTAAGACAATTATTGAAAGAGATTATAATGTTTCTAAAACTGAGGAATATATAAAGGAACTATTAGAGACAAATAAGCATTCTTTAGGTATTTCAAGTAATGTACAAATTGGTATCAATACGATTAATAAAGCATATGATATGGTCAAGAAATCAGGTATTGATGCAGACTATCAAGTTACAGAATATGGTGACAATGTAAAGATCACTATTAGATTTAAGAAATAAGGGGGTTTTATGGCAAAAGTTATCGCAATCGCAAATCAAAAAGGAGGAGTAGGAAAAACTACTACTTCGATTAATTTAGCAGCTGGTTTAGCATATCTTTCAAAAAAGGTTTTATTAATAGACTTCGATCCCCAAGGTAACGCAACCCAAGGCGTAGGACATGAAGTTGCGCTTGATGATTTAACAATATATGATGCTTTGTTAGGTGATAGCGATATTAATAGTTGCATTAAATCTTTAAAGAAACCACCTTTAGATATCTTACCTGCTAATATTTCTTTGGCTGGCGCTGATTTAGAGATCGCTAAGATTAGCGAAAATCGTGAACAATTATTAAAAATATTATTAGATAAAATTAAAGATAACTATGATTTTATTATCATTGATTGTCCTCCAAGTCTTGGTCTTTTAAATACCAATGCTTTAACAGCAGCTGATTCAGTAATTATTCCAGTACAATGTGAATATTATGCCCTTGAAGGTGTAACCCAACTGTTACAAACAATTAGACTTGTTCAAAAGTTATTTAATCCAAATTTAAAGATAGAGGGTGTCTTACTTACAATGTATGATGCTAGAACTAATTTAAGTAGTGAAGTAAGCAGTGAAGTAAGAAAGCACTTTAAGGAAAAAGCATATCGTACATATATTCCAAGAAATATTAAGTTATCAGAGGCTCCAAGTATGGGCAAGTCAATCTATGATTATGATATGGCTTGTGAAGGCGCTAGAGCTTATGTTGCCCTAACAAAAGAAGTTATTGATAATAATACAGAGGTAGTTGACAATGGCTAAGAAATTAGGAAAGGGGCTTGGCGAAATATTTGGTAATGATATTGATTCAGTACTAGATGAAATATCAAAGGGTAATGGCGAAGTTAAGGGTGATAAACATACAATCAAAATAAGTGAAATTCGTCCTAATCCTTACCAACCAAGAAAGATATTTGATGAAGACGCTCTTAAGGATTTAAGTGCATCTATTAAGGAAAAGGGTGTTTTTACACCAATTCTTGTACGTAAGTCTTTAAAGGGTTATGAGCTTATTGCGGGAGAAAGAAGACTTAAGGCTTCTAAGATGGCAGGGCTAAAGGAAATTCCAGCGATGGTTGTTGACTTTGATGACGCTAATATGATGGAGGTTTCTTTACTTGAAAATGTTCAAAGAGAAAATCTAACACCAATTGAAGAGGCTGAGGCCTATGAAAATATCATTAAGAAACTTGATTATACCCAAGATGAATTGTCTAAAAAAGTTGGTAAGTCTCGTGCTTATATTACTAATAGTTTAAGAATTTTAAAGTTACCAGCTTCGGTTAGAAAGCAAGTAAATGATGGTAAGATTTCTTTAGGGCACGCTAAGGCTTTATTAGCAATTGATGATGAAAATAAGATAATTGAAGTCGCCAATAGAATAGTTAAAGATGATTTAACAGTTAGAGATGTTGAAAAGCTTTCTAAGAAAAAGGAAACTAAGAAAAGCGTTAAAAAACCTGTTAATCCTTATATTGAAAGTGTTAGAAATAATCTAGAGGATAAGTTTCAAACATCTGTTGAATTAGATAATAAGAAAATAGTTATTCATTATAATGGCACGGATGATTTAAATAGGATATTAGAATTAATCGATTGTTTAGAGAAAGACTAGAAGGAGAAAATATGTCAGAAAAACAAGAAGACAAAATTGTTTTAACTTTAGATAATGAAGTTAGTCAAGAAGAAGACACTACTAGAGAAGTTAGTCAAGAAGAAGTATTGACTTCTAGAGTTAATGATGATGGCTTAAGTGCGGAAGAAAAGAAACAAGTAGAAGAATTTTCTAAACAAATTGATATTACTAAGGCTAATGCGATCTTACAATATGGTGCAGCAGCTCAAAATAAGGTAGCTGATTTCTCTGAACAAACTTTAAAGAATGTACGTACTAAGGATTTAGATAGTGTTGGTGATACTTTAGAAGAGTTAGTAAAACAATTAAAGAATTTTGATGTTAATGAAAAAGAAGATGGCTTTTTTGATAAGTTATTCAAAAAGTCAGCTAATAGTGTAGAAAATCTAAAGACTAAGTATGATAGTGCTTCTAGCAATGTTGATAAGATTGTTAAGATTTTAGAGGACCATCAAGTTACTTTATTAAAGGATATTAACTTGCTTGATCAATTGTATGAAAAGAATCTAGTTAATCAAAAAGAACTTACAATGTATATTCTTGCTGGTTATAAGAAGCTTGATGAAGTCAAAAATAATGATTTAAAAAAGGCTCTAGAAAAGGCTAAGGAAACTGGTGATCCTGAAGATGCTCAAAAGGCCAATGACTTAGCTAATGCGGTAAATCGTTTTGAAAAGAAGTTACATGACTTAGAGTTAACTAGAGTTGTTTCTATTCAAACAGGTCCTCAAATCAGACTACTTCAAAACAACGATACTTTGATGGTTGAAAAGATTCAATCAACTTTGGTTAATACTATTCCACTTTGGAAGTCACAAATGCTTATTGCGTTAGGTATTTCGCATTCTAAGGATGCTGCTAAGGCTCAAAATGAAGTAAGTGAAATGACTAATAAGATGCTTAGAGAAAATGCTGAGAATCTTAAGATGGCTACTATTGAAACAGCTAAGCAATCTGAAAGAGGCATTGTTGATATTGAGACTTTAACCGAGACTAATAAGAAGCTTATTGAAACTCTAGAAGAGGTTCAAAAGATTCAAACTGAGGGCAGAGAAAAAAGAGCTGCTGCTCAAGTTGAGCTTAGAAAGATTGAAACTGAGCTTTCAAATAAGCTTACTGATTTAAAGGGAACTATTAATAATTAATATGAAGTGGATGGTCGCAAGTGATATTCATGGAAGTGAATATTATGCAAAAAAAGTAGTTGATATCTATAAACAAGAAGGAGCTACTAAGTTACTTCTTTTAGGTGATATTTTATATCATGGCCCAAGAAATGATTTGCCTTATGAATATAGGCCAAAGGGTGTTATTGAATTATTAAATCCTTTAAAAAAAGATATTGTTTGTGTAAGAGGGAATTGTGAAGCTGAAGTGGATCAAATGGTTTTAGATTTCCCTGTGCTTACAGATCATGTAATACTTGAAACAGATTATTTTACTTTATATATGTGTCATGGTCATCATGAATGTGATAATAATCCACCGCTTATGAATAATGATTTTATATTATTATGTGGCCACACCCATGTTCCTAAGATTGCTGTCCATGATGATTATATTTATATGAATCCAGGGTCTATTACTATTCCTAAGGAAAATTCTTGTCATGGTTATATGATTATTGAAGATAACAAGTTCATTTGGAAAGATGTTGATGGTGGCATTAAGAATGAATATGTATATGTAAGAAGGTAGAATGTTGAAAGAATTTATTACAAATAAAGTTGTTATTACAGCGTTTATTGCCTGGGCTACTGCGCAAATTTTAAAGACGATTACTCACGCAATTGTTTATAAGAAGATTGATTTTAAGCGTTTGTTGGGTGATGGCGGTATGCCTAGTTGCCATTCAGCGGTAGTTTCTTCAACCGCTTTAGCTATTGGCCTTATTGAGGGTTTTAATACCTCGCTATTTGCACTTGCGGCAGTTGTGGCAATTGTGGTTATGCATGATGCATCAGGGGTTAGACTTGAAACTGGTAAACAAGCAAAGATAATCAAGGATATGTCACAATTTATTGAGAGCTTAAATAATATTAAATTTGATGATGAATCTCTTAAAGAATTTGTTGGTCATACTCATTTACAAGTGTTTATGGGTGCAATTCTTGGAATTATTGTAGCTTTAATTATTAATTTATAAGGATTTAAAGGTTGAGCATGGACTTG
>CAVGFC010000070.1:0-8889 GCA_963628775.1 Acutalibacteraceae bacterium | reverse complement strand
TTCACGAACATACTTATAAAACTTGAATTTTGAAATTCCGGATTTTTCCGCGATTTTTGGAGTAAGATAATCATGATCTTGAGCTAATTGCATCATCTCATTCATAAAACCACCATCCTTTTGTGCTTATATTGTACTCAGAATAAGCACGGTCGTCAAGTAATTGAATTAATGTGCTCATTTTGTTTTTAATACGCACGATTGTCGAATGCTCTCCTTACAATTTTTCAAAAGATTACGTAAAATAGAAGCGATAGGACTCGGGATTGGATTCCCTGAGCTAAACATTAAAAAAGAGGCTTGTGAATAGCCCCTACTTTACATCAATAAGTTTAAATAAGATGTACCATTCTCAGGCTTATCTACATTAAAGAAGTCACAACAAGTAGCGCCATTATCAGACATTGTCTTTCTAATACCTACATTTACACCTGTTAAACCCTTCTTATAAATTAATAGAGGTACACATTCCCTAGTATGCCTACTACTTCCAATATTTGGATCATTGCCATGATCTGCTTGCACAATTAAAATATCATCCTTTGTCAATATAGGTAATATCTTTGATAAACCCTCATCTGCTTGTTCAAGAACTTCTTTATATCTTGTACTATCTTGGCCATGTCCTGCTAAATCAGTTTCTTGAATATTAGTACATATAAAACCCTTATCATTATTTAAGATGGCATTATAAGTTAAATCCATACACTCAGGTGTTGGAACACAAGAAATACTAGTACCACCATCATTTGCCACAATATCAGCCACCTTACCAATTAAAGTTACCGGAATATTATTGTTTGTTAAAATAGTTGGCGCTTGTACATTCTTATTTACACCATAGCCTAAGTGTCTACATTGATAGCCTTGTTCATAGGACCTTGACTTAGCTGAAGCTATACCAATAAACTTGCCTTCTCTTATTTCTTCAGCATTATATAAGTCTTGCATATTATTGCCAGTACCACCAAAGACAATAACTCTTCCAACAGTTACAACCTGTCTTACTAGCTCTCCGATTTCTAACTCTTTTTCAAAAGAAATATAGTCTAAAGGCGCTGTAACGTTATAACACATACCTAAATCAGCTTCTAGATTATCAGCTATTGTTACAAAATCATCACACACTACATAACTTAAACCACTACGTGTAACAACATCTACTTTATGGCCATTATCTTTAAGAATCTTACATACTGCACTTACATGGGTTTGAAAAGGATCAACAGTTGGCTTTTTAGGAAGTGTTCCCATTATTTCTTGATGCCCCATAAAAGTATCAGCCCCAAAATGCATTAATTCACTCTTGCCATAATTAGCTAATGGATTAAACTTCATATTTAAACTTTCTTTTCCATAAGCATTCATTAAACCAAGCCCTTCAAGCATAGGTAGCTTTAAATTTGGATGATCATGTAGAATACTTCTTAAAGTATTAGCCTTTTCATCACCTGGCCTAATTATTGCCGCATCACTCATTGCGCCTATTCCAAAGCCATCTAAGACAATAATAATAAAACGCTTACTCATCCATTGCCTCCCTTAAAATCCTAATAACCGTATCACTAGAACTTCTATTAACATTTATACGAATCATCGTATCAATTAAAGATGGATCCTTTTTTAAGAAAGTACCAGAAACCTTATAAAACATTGGCGCTATCTCATATTTGCTTTCAGCACCTACAGGATTTGGCAAAGCACCTAATTCATTAGCCCTCTCTAGTACTCTTTTAGCGATAGGCTTATCAAATTCTACAAGTAAAACCTTAGATTGCGCATTTGCGATAAAAGCTTCTTTTATGCCCTTAACCTCATTATTATTAAGTCTTTTTAGCGTTTTTTCTGTTTCTAAAGCACTAATTGCCAACATAACAGGCGCATAAGTTAAACCCCTTAAAACATCAAGAGCTTCATGTCCTTGAACTTGGCAACCACCAGAATAATGCATCTTACGTATTGAATCGATATATTTACTTTTACCAACAACAACCCCAATGCCCTCTGGTCCTTGTAGCTTAAATGATGAGAAACAAGATAAATCCCCACCGCATTCACAACCTATCTTATCTATTTTCATTACCGCATAATTATCATCTACCACAATTGGAATATCCTTAGTATTCTTTATTGTTTCAATAACTTCTTTTAAGTCATACTTATCTTCAATAGCTTGTCTTGTTGTTTGAACAATACAAGCTTGTATATCTTGTTTTAAAGCCTCTTTTAGTTTATCCAAGTCATTAAAATCAACCTTAACAACATTTAAACCAAACATTTCAATACTAGTTAAAGTAGTTGAATAAATAGGTGCATCATGAACTAAAACGGTATCACTTGGCTTACATACTGCCGATAAAGCATATCTAATGGCACCAGTACCTGAACCCCTTACAAGTATAGCCTTTTCTTGATCAAAGAAATCAGCTATAACCCTTTCTGCCTTAGAAGTAGTAATTGGCTCATTTTCAGGTTGGTGAACACCTAAATCACCCCTTGTTAAACTCTCACCGCCCTTAAAATGCCTAGTAATACAATCAACTAGTTTAAATTGTTTTTGATAAGCATCTTCAATGCTTATACTATCTAAAGGATATGTTTTCATAAGTCCTCCTATACCTTATAGCCCTCATTAAAATAACTGCTATAATCCAAGAAATATCTCTCTATCAATTCATCTTTTGCGATAGGTACATAATAGGCAAGCCTTAATAACTTAGCAATCTTTTCAGGCTTAGACTCACATATTAAAAGTGTAGACTTGCCTAAACCCTTTTGAGGTATACATAATGCAGTTGCCCCGGCAATATTACAAATCCTAACATAGCCCTTATTAGCCTTTTCTTGTATCTTTTTAGTATTTTCATCAAAGTGACCAAATAAGCTATCACCAAAGCCCTCAATATCAACAGGACCCTCTGTCTTAATCAAAACATCACATTTTGACAATATATCTTTAATGAAAGGTAAAAGCTCATTTCTTGGTGTATGATCATCAAGTAAATCAACTATCGTAGAATCAATATTTTCATATTGTCTATCACTTAATACCCTTCCATATGTATCAGCCTTTTCAATATCGATTGAACACTTAATAGCCTTATATAAGATATCAATATCACGCACCATAAAACCAATAGAACTTGGAAAACACTTACCCTCAGTATTAGGCTTTAGCTTAATTTCTCTATCTTTTTCTATTAATGGTGAAATAAAACCAATAATATTAACAGCCATCGCTGGCGCTAAAACAGAACCACCACCATCATTGCCGATTCCTAAATCATTGATACCGGCAAAAACATTAATAGCTGTACCAGAACTTGAACCAGACATATATCTACCAGATATTGGATTATATAAATCAGTATCTACAGCTCTTCCTGCTAGTGTTGATTTTTTATCAATTGTATGCAAAACAAAGCCATCTTTTTCTAATTTATGCATTAAAGTATTAGGAATAGAACTGATATTTTTAATACCAGTTAAATAACCATTGTTTCCTACTTCAAAATACTTAACAACCGATCTATATGGATTTAAGATAGCTAATCTATGTGCACCTTCTTTATCTTTAATCATAATTACCAATTCTTTTCTATTTTCTTACCAAATGAATCATATAAACCAATTAAACTAGGACTTGCACTACTTAAACCCTTCACTACCGCTACATGGCTTCTTGTGGTAAATATTTGAGTTCTAAAACACATTATACAAGTCTTTCCAACATCAAAGTTTCTATCTATTTCAAAATGATAATCAATTGAATCATCACTAGGGGCACTAATAGTACATAAAGATGCATCATTTAAACAAGTGCCAACTAATACTTCATGCATATGGCCTCTACGATAATTACCACCGCCATAACAATAAGACTTATCCTTAAAATTATGAGAAATCTCTGATACATAACAATAGCCAACTTTTTCCTTTTGAACGCTATCCTTATGAAGCGGAGTAGTACCACTTAAGCCATGTCCTGGCTCGCCACTTGTACCACCTAAATCATGTATAAGCTTTATTGAAGCTTTGCATGTTGCGCTAGGAATATTAATATTTAAATTATTTAAATTATGTCTTCTACAAATTTCTAAGCCTCTATTTAAAGCCTTGATATTATCTGTTGGACATATTTCCTTTTTATTAGAATCATATAAAAGTCCAGGGAATATAGTTAAACCACCAATAGACACATTATCTAACTTAGCTATTTCTTCTATTAATTCATCTAAATAACTGGTATTAAAACCTCCTACTTGTCCTGAATAAACACAAGAATCATCATCAGTTAAACGAATTAAAAGCTTTTGATTAATATTTAGCTTTTTACATGTTTCATTTATTTGCTTAATCTTAGCTAAAGAATAAACAGTAACATAATCAACATTGCTGCTTAATATCTTATTTAGTGCACTACTTGGAATTTGTTCAAGATGACCAATATTACAAATATGAATATCATTATCAATCATACATAGCGCTTCTTTATAATCAACACATACTGCACCCTTATAGCCTATATCCATTAAGCTTTTTGCGACAAGGGGGTTTCTACCAATTTGTTTAAGCATAAAATATAAATCAATATTATATTCATCTGCTTCCTTTTTTATACATCTAGCATTTGAAACAATAGTATCTAAATCTAATACATAAGTATCAGGTAATATATCACCATCTTTAGCTAATTTAAAAGAATAATCAATTAAAGATGGATTATTTTTAATAAGTGAAGATAAAAACATTACTACCTCCAATCATTGTCTACAATCCTAGAAGGATTATCTACTAAAAGTTTATGTAAATCAGTTTCTTTAATACCATATTTTCTAAGTATAGGAACCACAATATTCATAACTGATAAATAGCCATTTTGATTATATGAAGTAAAATAAGTTCTCCTTGAAACATCATTTGATAACACAATATGATCACCATACCCTTTTTCAATAAGCTTCATAATATTTAAAGCACGTACTTCATCTTTTACATAAGCGCTCTTACCACAAGTATCAAAACCTAGATTAACACCCTTTTCTAACAACGAAATATGATAATCAGTATCATCAATTAAGTCTTGATGACCAATAATTACCTTATCAGGATTAACACCCTCATTAAGTAAAGTATCAATAGTTTCCATTGCGGTAAACTTACCAGTATGGGTACTAACAGCACTACCTGTTTTAACACTAGCGATACCTGCTGCCTCTAGTATTTTCTTTTCGTTGCCAATAAACGCTGTCTTATTAGAAGCTATTTCACCAATCAAGCCAGCCCTTATTCCGGTATTATCGATGCCTTCAGTTAAATCTTTGATATAGATATCAGCTATTTCTTCCTTTGTCATACCATTTAATTCATCAGGATGATATTCACTTAAGTAAAAACCAGTTGAACAAACAATATTTAAACCCGTTATATCACTTATTTCTTTTAACTTAATTGGATCTCTTCCCATGTCATTGGTTGTAACCTCAAAAGCACTATTTACACCAAGTTCCATCATTTTATTGATTTCTGGAAGCACTTCTTTAACTGTTTCAATCTTTGAGACACCATCTTTTCTAACTCTATCTAAATCAACAATGAAGTGTTCATGGGCCATGGTCACCCCTAATTTATCCTTGGATATATCCCCATTTACTGTTCTTATCATAAATTCTCCCCAATAAAATAAAGGCACAATTAAGTGCCCTTATCTTAAACTATTCTGGTTTACCCTCACTTTTATCAATCAAGGCCTCAACTAGAGCAGGCACTACTTGTTCGGTATGTGTCTTTACATATCCAAAGGCAATATGATTACCATCATATACCATATGACGAATCTTTTTAGCATCTGGACAACTACCTTGTCTTGAAACTACAAGACAATTACCATAACCAAGTACCATAATAGCAGTCGCAAGCGAACCGCCACCACCAGTCATGCACGAACCTAGATAAAAGTCTACTTCTTTGTTTTTAACCTTTCTTGCCGCAATCATATCTGAATCAGTAAATGTTTCTACCTTACCAGCAAATTTTGCGTCAATAATTTGTTTTGTTTCTGTAGCAGTTAAACCACAACATTCAATTTTAATCATGCATGCCCTCCTTTATTAGGCAGCTAAAACTACCAAGCCTAATGCAATAACAATATTATATAAGATACCAACCGCAACTGCACCTATTGGACCAACAGCAGTCTTAGGAATTCTTTGACCTGAGATTTCATTTAATACATAGAAACCACCAACAATCATAATACCTACACCACCCCAAATTTGGTTACCAGCTAAGAATGCACCAGCAGTTAAAGCAAGTGTTAAACAAGACATCATACCATTTCTGATATGGTCGCCTGATTTTGAAAGTTCTGGGAACTTAGATAATAGATTTCCAAGCAAGCCAAGTAATTGAATTTCAACAAATTCAGCAACAAAACCAAATATTGGAGCTAACCACCAAGTTGGAGCCAAAGCACCAAATAACATAACACTTGTCAAACCTACCGCTTGATATACACCTGTTGCTAGGGAAGTAGATACAATAAGTGGAATAAAGGCAACAATTACACCAATCATAGCCAAGTAGAATACTGACATATCATTAGCCTCAATTGCACTAGCCATTACATATGGTTGATATGCTTGAGCTAAAATCTTAATAGCTAAGGCATTTAAAGCACCTTGGATACATAGATATAACCAATTTGACTTAATTCTTTCAGCATTTTTAGTAAATAAGTTTTCTTCAGACTCAGTAGTATCAATCTTTTCAGAATTCTTAGAAGCCTTAACTGCATATACTACAAGACAAATCATACCCATTAGCATTGCGAAAGTATAAGGATATAAACTTACACTAACTGAACCAACGGTTACTTTACCAACAATTGTACAGAATATGTACATGATTGCTTCTAAAACACCAGTGATAATACCTTTTTTAGCTCCAAATTGACCAGCGATGGCAACAGCTGGATACATACAGAACACAGGTAAAGCAGGTGTTGTAATTTGGGTTAAATCACTTAAGAAATTATAAGGTAAAGCGCCAAATGCAGCATTAATAGCAGTTGTGCCATAAGCACATAATGCACCATATGCGCCACCTAGTACTAGTGCAATCCACTTATTTGGAGACCAAGCACCAATACAATCAGTTGCGATTAAAGTTAAGTGAACAGCGATAAGTCCAGTTCCTAGCCATTGGCTAAAGCCAGCAAGAACCCAACCAATTCCCATACCTGTAACAACAACCGCAAACTCAGCACGAGTCATTCTACCCTCTAATAATTCTGGGTAAACAGGTCTAGCGCCATCGTTAAAGTTTGAAATTCCTTTGTGTGACAATAAAGATGCCCATGCACAAACTAGAATTAAAACGATAGCTCTAAATGTAAGCGAAAATTCAAATTCCATATATTCTCCTCCTAAACATAATTTTTATATGGATTAACTAGCGTGCCATTCGCCAGTTTCTGTCAAATTTGCGATTAGATTGTTTAGATGTAACAATACATAATTTCTTTCAACATCATTTAAAGGATTGTTTGTAACTTCAATAATCTTATCTAATATCTTTAAAGAATCATTATAAGAATCAAGAACCCTTATCTCATCTAACATATCACTTGATAAATCATCTAATTCTTCCTTAGTTGCATTTCTAGAATAAGCAGCAGCTAAATGCGCGATAAATGTAGCAGCATTTTCTTCACTTAATTCAATATTTAAATCATCTTTAAACATCTTGATAACCGCTTCTATATCTTTGACATCATTTTCATTTATCATGCCACCTTCAAGATACATATCTAATCTTTCCTTAAAGTCCATAAACTACTTCCCCTTTTTAATATATTCTTCATATTGTAATCCAAAAATAAGATTACATAACCATAAACATACTCTATCGGCAACAAAAGCTAAAGAAATAGAAATACTTATAAAGATAATAAGAATCGCATAATTACCCTTATCAAATTGATTCATGCCATATATCAACATCAAGCCAATAATTAAGACCACAAAATATCTAATTAACTTAAGCCTTTTATAAGTGGTCACATCATAAGTCATTTGCTTTTTACAATGTGGGCAAACAATTATTGCGCTCATATTTTTGAAATTCAGTGGAATCTTAGTACCACATTTGTAACAATTAACTTCTTTATGCATATTTCAATATTCGGTATTTTGGATATTGTTATTATAATATTACCAAGCAACAATTACAATCACAATTAATAACTTGGCTCTATTTTCCCCTCTAATACCTGTTTTTGGATACTTAAAACAGAACTTGGATCAATTACTTTTTGAAGTAAAGCACCCTTACCATTATTCTTAACAATAAGCACCGCATTAGTATTATCTAAATCATCATTTTCAATTGGCACATAATTAATCTTTAAATGCCTATCATTTACTTCATCTAAATTCATGATAGTTGCATCTATATCACCCTTAATAACATGCTCAATAATATGTGAATACTCAAGTTCCACATATTTAACCTTTTTATCTTTACATTTTTCTTTAATTAAAGTAACTTGATCAATAGATGTCCTATCTACCCCAATACTCATACCATCTTTTATTTCTTTATCAGCACCACTGTGAAACATGATAGCGTGATTAGATGTATATGAATAAGGACCAAAATCCAATAATATTTTTATATCATCATGATTGTTTATATATTGTTTAGCCGCAAGCTTGGAAGTTATCGCAAAATCATATCTTTCATAAACAACCATCGAAATTCTATTCTTAGAACCACGCATATATGAAAGATTCACAGGGATATTGTAGCCATTTTCCATAGAACTTATAAGCCCTGAAGCTAAGCCCTCATAACGCCTAGTATAAGGAAGAGGCATAGTTCCAACCA
>CAVGFC010000069.1:0-23439 GCA_963628775.1 Acutalibacteraceae bacterium | reverse complement strand
TCTGTTTTGAACTTTCTTTATACACATCAAAGAGAAAATATTTTAGGTTTATTTTTGACGAATATTGGAAAAATAACCTTCTTCTTTGGAGGTTTGAACATAATCAACGAGGTACTTTCCTACATTATAAGAATAATCAATCCCATCATTAATTGCGATTTGTCTATAAGCTTCTTCCATTGTGGTTATATTATTTGTAGAGATGACATTATATTCTTTTTCTCGCGCTACAGCTAAAGTTATTTGTTTATAGTAAGTTGTGGTTTCACCATCTTTTGTAAAATCAATTATTAATTCGATAGGTCTGAAACTGTCATAATTTAAGGTTGCTTCTTTGGAAGTTTGAATTTCTTCATTCATATTAAAGGTTTTGTATTGCTCATCCCATTTAGCTCTAGTTGGTTGCATACCGCTTAATTCTGCATTTATTTCTTCTCCATCTAGCTCTTCTAATTCTTCTCTTGTATAGACGGAAAGTGATTCGCCAAACCAATCAATCGTATAAGAATCGGCGTTAGTGTCTATATCTAAATAGCTTTCTAAATTGTTGGTAAATTCTTCTACCGAAGTACCCTCTTTTACAAGAATAAATTCGGCATTATCTTTTATTTTTACATCGTAAGTAAGTGGTTCATTTACACTCATAGTGGCAGTATTTGAACTACAAGCGATTAACAATGTAATAATTGGTATTAATAATAGTTTTTTCATTTAATTCTTCTTTCTGTTTTTGGTAAAAAATATTACTTTTAAAAACTAATTTTATAACTATTTTTTTATAGCAAAATACAAATGGTTTCTATAAAAGAAATTGGAGATTTTCTAGTTATTGTAATTACCATTTATAAGAAAAGGTAGCTATCATTTCAACCTTTTCTTCAAAACCATCTATTCCAACGTATGAACAAGTCAACAATCCTTTATTATCATCAATTTTCTTTTCATATGATGCTTTATACCACGTATCTCTTCCTTTAACAAAAAGAATAGGACCTAGACTTGTTGTTAAGCCTTTTTCCATAGTGTATTCAACACCATCGTTATAATAAGAAGTTATTGTGGCATCAAATTTATAAATGATTAATTTACCTAAATAATCAATTTCATAAGCGTAGTCACCCTCGTTGATAAAATGGAAATTACCACTTTGTCCTACATTAAGAGAAGTAACACCCGTAATATATTCATTAATAGAGTTTTCTGAACCATGTAAAGACCATGTTTCATTAGATGAAAATGCACCATAATCGGCAGGATGTTGACAATTATTAGAAGAATTAACACATGTTGCTTTGCTTGTTATAGAAGTAAGACTGCTTTTTTCATATTGTGAAAGTCCATCAAGCCCCCCAAAAAGAAATGAACCATAATATTCAGGAGAAGAATATCTAATTGTCGGAACTACAATTTTTCCAATCATTGTATTGGGGATAACTCCTGAGCTAGCCTCATAGTATGTGTTATTCTCACCACATACTAATGGATTATCAAAATAATACATTGTTTGATCTAAATCAAACGAATTATTTTTACAATCCCAAACATAACTATAATATCCATCTTCATCCGTACTGGTTAATACACCAAAATGGTATCTATTTTCACTATCAATAACAGAAGAAGCTAATTCTTTCATATTAGATAAATTGATATCTGAAGTTAAATCTAATTGCTTAGCGCTACCACCTGGAATAGATAAAGAATATAAAGTTTGAGTATGTTCGTTTTTATTATTAAACAAAGATAAAATAGATTGATCATCTTTCGCTAAAATAATGAAATTGGCCATATTAGATTGTTTGGTTGTTGAATAAGTATTACCATATTCATCAGTTATTAATTCTTCCATTTGATAAGCACTATAAGGGGTATAGCCATCAACTGTATAATGTTCATATTCTTTAACACTATATGGTAAATAATCCCATTCGCCATTTGTTTCTTCAGGATAGGTTATAGGGATATCGATTCCTCTTAAAGCTTTTTTAAATACAGTTGGTTCAATTCTGCCATTAATACATCCATCAGATAACGAGCCATCATTTTGATAAGCATAGATTGTATCTGTACCATTTGAGAATGATATTACATCATCTGTGATATTTACTTCTTTTAACCATTCTTTATCAATTTCATGAGCTAAGAAAGTATAAGATAATTCATTAGTTTTAAAGACATTGTTAAAGATTTCTTTAACCTTTGTTTCATCTTCACCACTTGCATAAAGATAAACGCCATTCTCTATCTTACTTACAGCAGTATAAACACCATTCTTTGTTGAAGAACCGGTTTTTAATTTTTTATCGGTAATCATTACAGTTAAACCAGAACCTGTTGTAAAGTAATTGTTATTAGAGTTGTAGTTAATTGAATCATTAACACTTACTCCATAATAAGCATCCTTGCATTTAATGATAATGTTAGATACTTCTATTTGTTCATTATCAAGGTTATAAACAATTCTTGTAGTGGCATTTATTGTTCCCTTCTCTGTTGGCTCAGGAGTAGAACAGCCACATAATAGTAATGAGATAATTAATATTGTTAATAGTTTTTTCATTAAACCCCTTTCTTGAAAAAATGCTTTATAAATTATTTCCCTTTTTGTATAGCCTTATTATCAAAAAAAGAGAAAAATAAGTCAAGATAACAAAAATCAGTCGATACAACAACCGCTATTAAAGATAATAGAAACTAAAAGTTAATTATTGTTTTATAAGTTTCAGCACTAATAAAAGATGTATTAAAACTTGTTAATGAAATCATTAATAAACTTAATGCATATAAAAGTATTTTATTTTGATGGAAACCCTCCTCAACAATAGTATTTGAATTAAAAATGCTTGCAATATCCGGCAGAACGCGGATTTTATCTTTTACTGCGCTTTTACATTTTCTTCCGATTTGTTCTGCCATCTATTTTCCCTTTTAAAAAAAAATAGAGAGACAGCATCAAAGCTACCTCTCCATCAATTTTTCACAGTTTTTTTCTGCGCTCGGATGTGTTTTCAGTCTCCATCCCGACCAATCAGCCATGTTTAATGTCTCTGACCCGACATTCAAAAGCTCTTGTGAGCTATTGCTTTGATGTATCTTGAAGAACCGGACTACCCTTTTTCTTCGCCCTTATTATACGCGATAAAGCCGATTTTATCGAGTGATTTTAAATTGAGGGAATCGTGTACAATGGCTAATCGCCATTAAAGACAATAGATACTTAAACTTAATTATAAGTTTCAACATTAATAAAAGATATGTTAAAACCTATCAATGAAATCATTAATAAACTTAATACAAATAATAGTGGTTTATTTTTCATCATAGGATAAAGATATATTCATTCCAAATACTTTAAAGATAAATTTGTTTTATACATTTGTTATGTATGTTTTGGCTTTATCCTCAAGAAATTTGAAGTTAACACAACGACGTGAAGTCTTATTATCAGGATAATTTAATTTCAATTCATAAAGACGTAAAGCTTTTTTATCAATTCCTGATTTGTTAATTTCAATCATCTCTTTTTTCAATAAATCTATGTATTTACTTTTTTCAGATAAAGAAGAAAATGTTCTATGTTGCTCAATAGTACTATAATCTAAAAATTTAAGCATTGTTTTAGGTAATGGAAACATATAATTCAAATTAACAACAGCAGCCAATCGATCCGTTAAAGAAAGAGAATCATTTGGAAGATAAATCTTATGAAAGTCTAACGCATTATGCATAGTTAAATGACGAGTTTGTGGATGAGATACTTGCGTAACATATATTAAATCATCTACCTCAAAAAGTGCACCAAAAAATGGCTTCATATTAGCTTCACCATAATTAGAATATGGGATTCTAGGCTCAAACTCTCGAAGATAATCTAAATATTTTTCATCTACAATTACCCAGTTTTGCATTTCTCTCCTTTATAAAATAGCTACACCTTGAGATGTAGCTATTAATACGATTTTGGTAGGCTTCGTAACCTCTATTAATACGATTTTGGTAGGCTTCGTAACCTCTATTAATACGATTTTGGTAGGCTTCGTAACCTCTATTAATACGATTTTGGTAGGCTTCGTAACCTCTATTAATACGATTTTGGTAGGCTTCGTAACCTCTATTAATACGATTTTGGTAGGCTTCGTAACCTCTACTTATAGTATACGCAAAAGGAAGAAAAACATCAAACACTAACCCAGCAATGATCCTGTAAAACGATTGAGTTCTGAAATAAAAATATATTAACTGACAAAAATAAATTAAAATAGAGACATGAGAATTATCGGTAATGATTGGGATGATATCTTAAATAAAGAATTTGAAAAAGAATATTATCAACAATTAAGAACTTTTTTAAATAAAGAATACCAAGAAAAAACAATATATCCTAAGGCTCAAGATATCTATAGCGCCTTAAGACTTACATCTTACAAAGACACAAAAGTATTAATACTTGGCCAAGACCCCTATCATGAAGAAAACCAAGCTCATGGCCTAGCCTTCTCTGTTAATAAAGGAATACCAATACCGCCATCACTTGTAAATATCTATAAAGAAATGGCAAATGACATAGGGACTTATATTCCTAACAATGGCTACCTTGTTAAATGGGCAAAACAAGGTATATTACTATTAAATACGAGCTTAACTGTTGAAGCACATAAAGCTAATTCTCATTCTAATAAAGGATGGGAAATATTGACTGATGAAATCATTAAAGCATTAAATGATAAACAAGAACCAATGGTCTTTATGCTATGGGGAAGAAATGCTCGAAACAAGAAAAAATACATTACTAACTCTAAACACTTAGTAATTGAATCAGCACATCCTTCACCCCTTAGTGCTTACAATGGATTCTTTGGCTCAAGGCCTTTTTCAAAAACTAATGAATTCTTAATTCAAAACAACTTAGAGCCAATTGATTGGCAAATAGAAAATATATAAGGAGACAATATGCTTACAAACAATATGACATTAACCCAAATGGCTAACTTTAAACCAAGTGATGAAGATATGGCGATGCTACCACTTGATGTTATTTTATATATCAAAGTAACCGTTATATCAGCATTTAAAGAAGACAATTATGAATTTATTAGATTCTTTTTTAATGATCCTGATTTAAAAGATTATTTAAAAGACATTGATAAAACAATTGTCTATGATTTTAAAGCTAGTGAAGAAAGAATAGTTAGCATATTTGAAATCTTTGGCAATAAGAACTATATGGAAACTGTAGACTACCTAAATGATCTTTTAGGACTATTTGAAGGCCAAGCAGAAGCCCTATTCTCTATTTATACGCATGATAATAAAGAATACTTATTATCTAATCTGGATGGTATTGTAAAACTTGAAGAGGTAAACAAATGAACTACAACAAAACCATGACTGCTTGTTTTATAGCCTATATCGTACAAGCAATCGTTAATAATTTTGCCCCACTATTATTTTTAACATTCTCAAATACTTATAATATTCCTCTAACTCAAATTACTTTCTTAATCACAATTAATTTCGCAATACAATTGTTGATTGATTTATTATCGGTATACTTTGTAGATAAAATAGGCTACAAAAACTCATTAATTATTGCCCACGGCTTAGCCTTCCTTGGTCTATTATCATTAGCTATTTTGCCTAATATAATTACACCATTTGCAGGACTATTAATATCTGTATTTATATATGCCATTGGTGGTGGGCTACTTGAAGTAATCATTTCTCCAGTTGTAGAAGCTATACCAAGTGACAACAAAGAAAAAGCCATGAGCCTTCTTCATTCTTTCTATTGTTGGGGACAAGTCTTGGTTGTACTTATTTCAACTATCTTCTTTTATTTCTTTGGCATAAATAATTGGCCAATACTAGCCATTATATGGTCAATTATTCCCTTATTAAATCTTTTATTCTTTACAAAAGTACCTGTACCTTCTTTATTGGGAGAAGATGAAACAGGTATGAGCATCAAAGACCTACTTAAGACCAAAATATTTTATCTAGCCCTAATTCTAATGATTCTATCTGGTGCTTGCGAACAAGCTGTTAGCCAATGGGCCTCAACCTTCGCGGAAAGTGGACTAGGTGTTTCTAAAACCATGGGTGACTTACTTGGACCAATGTTTTTTGCGACAATGATGGGAACATCTAGACTAATATATGGCAAAAAAGGTGACAAGATGCCCCTTAAAAAATACATGGTACTAACATCTATTTTATGTTTATTTAGCTATCTAATAATAAGCTTTACAAGTAGCCCTTACATAGGACTACTTGGCATGGGAATATGTGGCTTCTCTGTTGGCCTATTGTGGCCTGGCACTTTCTCGCTTGCCTGCAGTGCTCTTCCAAAAGGTGGCACTGCTTTGTTTGCCCTACTGGCACTAGGTGGCGATGTTGGCTGCTCAGGTGGGCCAACACTGGTTGGCCTATTTTCAGGACAATCTATAAAAGATGGTATTAGAACTTCTACTATATTTCCAATTCTATTAATTATTTGTTTAATAATATTTATTAACTATGAAAAGAAAGAAACAAAAAAAGACTAACTACAAAATAATTATTTTAATCATATTAGCACTAGGACTATTAATAAGCATTTTACTAATTGAAAATAAAAACAAACAAGAAGAAGTAATTGAAATACCGATGGCTGGACAATATATTCTTTCTAACTTTGATACTTCAAATAAGTACTATAGCTACAACGATGATAACTACACAAGTATAGTAGGCATTGATGTCTCAGAACACAATGGTGACATCGATTTTAAAAAAGTAAAAGAAAGCGGTATTGAATTTGTCTTTATTAGAATTGGCTGGCGTGGCTATACTGAAGGAGGCATCTATAAAGATGAAATGTTTGAAACCTATTATAAAGATGCCAAAGAAAACAATTTAAAAATAGGCATCTACTTCTTCTCACAAGCTATATCCACTGATGAAGCTATAAAAGAAGCTCAATTTGTAAAAGAAACATTAGGTGATAAAACAATTAATTTGCCAATTGTTTACGACTATGAAACTGTAGAAGAAAAAGAAGGTAGAGCTAATAATCTAAGCCAAGCAGAAGTAAGCGCTAACGCAAGTGCCTTCTTCTCTATTTTAGAAAACAAATATCAAGTAATGTTATATGCCAATACACCATTACTAAAACTATATTCCGATGAACTATTAGCTAAATATCCCCTGTGGTATGCCCAATTTCACCATACACCAGAAACAAATAACAATTTTAGTATTTGGCAATATAGTGAAAGTGGACAAGTTGAAGGCATAGAAAAAGCAACCGATTTAAATATTATGATGATTAATCGATAAAGCCATGCTCAATCTTTACACTTAAATTAAGATTAGGATTAATTTCTCTAACTCTTTCATTTAATTCTTTTCTAATTGCAGCATGTTCTCTTTTTTCATCTATTGGAAGTAATAAATCAAATACTAGATTGGTATGGGTAGTACCCTTGACAATTCTAAAATCATGAATACTATAAGTTGGATTTAAATCCTTAACAATATTAGTAATCATTTGTTTATAGTTATCAAGCTCAGGATCATTTAAAACAACCGGATCCATATGGATTGTTGTTAGTATTTTATATTTACCTAAAATATAATTCTCAATATTATCGATATTATCATGCAGATACACAATATCCTTACTAGCATCTACTTCAACATGCAAAGTAAGAAAACGGCTACCTGGTCCATAGTCATGAAAAATAATGTCATGGATGCCAAGTACTTCTTTATTTTTTAAGATATCAGTTTCTATTTCCTTGATTAGCTCTCTATCAGGAGACTTACCAATAAGAACGCTAATAACTTCTTTAGCAATCTTAATACCTGAAATAATTACCACAACATTGGTAATACTACCAACATATGGATCAATATTTATATTAAAAAACTTATATACCAATAATGATACAAGGGTCGAAAAAGTTAATAATACATCATTAAAACTATCACTACTTGCCGCCAATAATGTTTCGGAATTTATCAAATTACCAGCCTTTTTATTAGTAAAGCCCATTATAAACTTAATAATAATTGAGCCAATCACAACAACAATAGCCCCATAATTAAAACTGATATCACTCTTTACAAAGATAGATTTTAAAGAATCAATAAGTGAAGTAAAACCAATGGTGATAATTAAAAAACCAATAATTAAGCCAGATATATATTCAGCCCTACCATGACCATAAGGATGTTCACTGTCTGGATGCTTACTGGCAACCTTAAAACCACATAGACTTGCCAAATTAGATCCCATATCTGATAAATTATTAAGTGCGTCAGCTCTAATTGATAAACTATTTGTAATAAAAGACACAACTAGTTTAAAGACCACTAAGATAAGATTGCAGACAATAGAAAAGATAGACATCACTGTGCCAACTTTTTCTCTTGTATAAGGATCTTTTTCATCCTTAAAATCTTTGATAAATAACTTTTGAATTAAACTAAACATATAAAATAAAAGTTCGAATTAACGAACTTTACTCTTCTTCTTTATACTTGATAACTAAATGACGTTTACTGCCTTCTCCGATTGATACAGTTTCAACGCCCTTGAAATCTTGTAGATATTGATGAATTACTTTTCTTTCATCACTTGGCATTGGATCAAGTTCAGCATCGATATGTGTTTTTGCGACCTCTTTGGCAACCCTATGAGCGATACCCTTAACTTTCCTATAACGATCTTCTTTATAATGATTTACATCAACAATAACATTAATTCTCTTTTTAAATGTTGCGTTAACTGCAGCCTTTAAAACGGTTGAAATAGCCCTTAAAGTTTGGCCATTCTTACCAATGATAATGGCATTGTTTTCAGCATCTAAAATAACACGATATAAATTAGATTCATCAGCTTGTTTCTCAATGATGATTTCAATGGAAACGCCTTGATTAAGTTCAGTGAAATAAGCACCTAAATAATCAAAAATAAATTCTTTAACATCACTTGGAGTATAGGCGCTAACAGTAACACTATTGCCAATACCTAAGAAATGTTTCTCTTCATTAACTACCTCATAGGTAATATCTTCTAATTTACAACCTTGAGCTTCAACAATACTATTTAATATTTCTTCAAGTGTTTTTCCTGTATATTCCTTCATAATTACTCCTTATGTGACAATTTATCAATCGCAATCGATTTAATAATATTAATTACTGAATAAATCAAATAATATAGTGATAAAGCAGTTGGCCAAGATAACATAATTACACCAATGAAAGCAGTCATACCATATGTCATAAACACGGTGCTATCTGCTGGCTTTTCATAATGTTTATGTTTCTTTTCAGCTTCCTTCTTAGCTCTTGAAGTAGATAACCAACGAACAATACTTACAGATAATAATTGGAAAACAATCATTAAAATAAAGATAGCGATTAAAACCCAAGCTTTTTGGCTAAATGCTTCTCTAGGTGTCAAATCCAAAGAATAACCTAAGAAAGAGCCATTTTTAACAGCTTCAGATCTTCTTACAGCTGCATACATACTAATTAATACTGGGAATTGGATAAATTGTACTAGCATTGCCGTCATAGGATTTACACCAAACTTTTGGTAAACCTTTTGCATCTCCATGGCAGCCTTTTGTTGACTAGCTTGATCAGTTCTTCCCTCATATTTTAATTGAATCTTTTGAATTTCAGGTTGAACCTCTTGCATCTTTTGCATAGCGACATTTGACTTAAATGTACAAGCTAAAATAATTGCGTTTAAAACAAGTGTAACAATTGAAATTGCCCAGAATACACCAACCTTAGTACTTAAGAAGTTAATAGCTTGTGCTAAAGGATAAGTTAAGATTACTGTTAAAAAACCATCCTTTGTAACTTCACTGACTGGCGTAGATAATGAGATAAGTTCTGAACTATTACTACATCCACTTAGAAACAAAAGTAAAAAAATAGAACTTAATACAATTGTTAGTTTCCTTTTATTCATATAAATAGATCTCCTTGACCATACTAAAACATTATAGCTTTTTTAATAAGCTTTTCCAAACTCTTTTGATTTTGATCAAAAGTATAATTTAGATAATTTTTACGAGCTATCACAATCAAATCAACTTCAACATTATCAAAATCATATATATTGGCAAACATCATACGGATTTGACGCTTTATTTTATTACGCACAACCGCATTACCAAGTTTCTTAGAAACTGATATGCCAACTCTAGAATGTTCTTCCTTCGCCTTATTAAAATAAATAATAAAGCTATCATTGGCCACACTATGTTTTTTACTAATAATCAAAGAAAAATCTTCATTTTTTCTAACTCTATATTTTTTTATCATAAGTTTTAAAAAAGCCACTATATTGTGGCTTTTAATTTAAGCAGATAATACCTTTCTACCTTTAGCGCGACGTCTTGCGATAACCTTACGGCCGCCAACTGTCTTCATACGTGCTCTAAAGCCACAAGTATTTTGGTGCTTTCTTTTACTAGGCTGATAAGTTCTTTTCATACTAGCCACCTTTCTTTAATCGAATTACTACACTATTTTATTAGTAAAGGAGCTGTTTGTCAATCACTACTTAGCAGCTTAGACACCATACTAGAAACCACAAAACTACTAGAACCAAGTTCCATACTGAAACCATTTTTAGTCTCATATATCTTGGCAATAGGTAATTCGGACAACTCTTCAATATTAATTGATTCATTGTCTTTAACTGTAAAATTAACACACATCATGCCTGCTTTAGCACTAGTTATATTATCAATTCCCCCAAGTCTATCAACTATTTTATTGACTTCTTCCTCAGCTTTAGAAGTATTGACAAAATTATAGGCAAAGACATGATAGTAAAAATAAGTAAGAAGTAATACAATCACAAAAGCCACCAAACCAACAAAGACAATACTTATAATGGCATCATAATGATTGATACTTCTAATATTAATAATAAAATCAGGAAAACTACCAGGTAAAGCTGTAATAGTACTACTTGAAATACTAGAACCCAAATAGATACCAGCATAAGTTAAATAAGCATAAACACAGGCCGCAACAGATACAAAGCCCAATAGTAACATAGGACTTGTAAATAGTAGGAACAGTTCAAGAGGAATACTACTACCACTTACTATTGATAAGACACTAAGGGCGATAAGCGGCACAATTAGATGAACCTTTTCCTCTTTGTCATTAACAGAAGTAAAAATACCAATATAACAAGCTGGAACCATGAACATATTAATTACATAATATGGTGTAACAAATCTACCTGCTCCAACATAGCTTGTGGCACTATCTTTTACATATGTCCAAATATTTATATCACCAACAACATTTTGACCAGAAATTGTCTGGAAAGTTCCACCAAGTGATGTATACCAGAATGGATACTTAATCGCGTTACCCAGCCCTAGTATTGATAAGACTCTATCCAAGAAACCATATAATAACATTCTAGCGGGATCACTTAAATCCTTGGAAATATAAGTGATAACCCTATTTAAATAAGTATAAAGAATAGGCCCAAGATAGGAAAAAGCCATACCAGCTAAGACACAAAAGACAATATTATAAATAATTGCCGCAGAGTCTTTATTTAAAAAACCAAGTAAACTATGTGAAGATCTGTGTCTACTTCTAATATAAGAAAATCTTGTAATATAGGCTATCACAAAAGAACCAATCAAACCTGTTTCAAGAGGTAATTTACTTGTACCTGATAAAGTAAGAGCGGTATTAATACCACTGGTAGAAGTATAAACATAAGAAACTAGATTTTGCGGAACATATAAAGTCATTGTGACCAAAAATGAGAAATAGCCAACAATTGCCAAAAGGATTGGTACACCGCTATTAGCCTTTTTGCATACCAAATAAATCATAAAAATCAATGGCAAATTAGAAACAATAGTTTGTCCTAAAAGTGAACAACCATCCGCAAACATTAATAAATAAGTATTGGAAAAAGTATAGAATATATTTACATTTTCATTTCTTATTAAAAAACCAAAAGCCATTAGAATAAAACCAAACAAAGTTACTCTTAAAGGCATTTTACAATTTTCATACAAATAAGTTATTTTCTTCATGACTTTAATTTTATAATAATTTCGGAGGCAATAATATGAAAATTGGAATAATTTGCGCAATGGGACTAGAAGAATGTGAAGCCCTATTAGTATATGATTTGTTATATAGAGCTAAATTAGACGTAAAACTAATAGGTATTAATAAACAAGTTGAATCATCACATAAAGTTATTTTTAACACTGATATGACAATTGATGAATTTGACTATCAAAATTATGATTGTCTTGTTTTACCAGGTGGTATGCCAGGTACATTAAACCTTGAGGCAAATCAAACTGTACAAAAAATAATTGATTATTTTGTAGAAAATAATAAACTGATTGCCGCAATATGTGCAGCTCCATCAATCCTAAATCATAAGGGTTTATTAAAAGAAGAGAAATTTTCATGTTATCCAGGATTTGAATGCGGGCTAAAAGCAAGTGATAAAAAAGCTATAAGAGAAGGCAATATTATTACCGCAAAGGGCCTAGGTGCTGAATTTGAATTTGCCTATGAAATCATTAAAGCTTTAACAAATGAAGAAGTCGCAAAAGAAACACTAGAGAAGGTGCAATATTAATATGGACGCAAAAGAATTTACTAAAAAATACTATGTTAAAAGAGAAAACACTAATTGTGTAAAATGGGATGTTGAAACTGCCAAAAACAAAATTCCAATGTGGGTCGCTGATGCTGACTTTAAGGCACCAGAAGAAGTAGTTAATAATTTATCTAAGAAAATAAAAGAAGGTACTTATGGCTATGGCTTTTTACCTGAAGACTATTTTGATGTCATGATTAATTGGAACAAAAAAATATCTAATATCACCTATAAAAAAGAATGGATTAGATTTTCAAAAGGTGCCATTGATGGCTTAACCCATATTATTTGTGCTTTAACCAAAGAAGGTGATGGTATCTTAATGACCACACCAATTTATCATCATTTCTTTCATACAATTAAAAACACTAAAAGGAAACTTGTTGAATCAGATCTTATAAACAACAACTATCACTTTGAGATGGACTTTGATGACATTGAAAAGAAAATCAAAAAAGAAAAAGTTAAACTAATGATACTATGTTCACCATCAAATCCTGTAGGCAGAGTATGGACAAAGAAAGAATTAAACAAATTATTTGAAATAACCCATAAATATAAGGTGATTGTCGTATCTGATGAAGTACATTCTGAACTAATTATGCCTGGTAATACTTTCATCCCTTCTTTATCATTTAAGAAGTATAAAAATGAAATTATTACTTTAAATGCTGAATCAAAGACTTTCTCATTAGCTCTATTCCAACATGCTCATATCATTTGTCCTAATAAGGAATGGCTAAAGAAAATTGATGAATATCAAGAATACCACGATATTAAAAACCCAAATGCCTTTAATGGTCTAGCTACCTATTATGCATATATTTATGGACAAGATTGGTTGGATGGCTTTAAGAATACCATCTATGAAAACTATCTATATTTTAAAGAAGAACTAAAAGAATATTGCGATATACCAGATTTAGAAGGAAGCTATCTAATTTATGTTGATTTCCATAAAGAAAACGCTGCTAAATTTCTAGCTGATAAATGTGGCATCTTAGCTAATGCGGGTGAAGATTTTAAACTTGGCAATAACAGCTACGCTAGAATCAATCTTGCAACATCACTAAGTAATGTTAAACAAGCAGTTAAACAAATTAAGAAAGCACTTTAATAAATAATCCCTTCATTTGAGGGATTATTTTTATCTTAGATGGCTACTATAGAAAGCCTTAATAGCCCTAATCATATATTCATTATCTTTATTGCCAGCTGTTTCAACTGCTGAATGCATCGCTAGTTGAGCTAAGCCAATATCAAGCGCTAATAAAGAACTATGATTATTAGAAATATTACCTAGGGTACTACCACCTCTAGAATCTGATTTATTCGCAAAGAATTGATAAGGAATATTATTTTCATCAAGCAGATTTGTAAATAATCCCATACTTAAACCATCACTTGTATAAGATCTACTTTCATGTTTTAAGACAATGCCCTTATTTATATAAGCTCTATTATTACTATCATATTTTTCTGCGTGGCTTGGATGAATGGCATGGGCATTATCACAAGATAACATATAGCCATTTGCCAATAAGCGATAATAATCAATATTTAAAGCCTTGCATATTCTATTTAAATTATTAAATAAGAAGTCAGAATCTGCACCCTGTCTTGTACTAGAACCTATTTCTTCATTGTCGAAACAACAATATACATTAATATTATCTGACTTGAAATTATTCACAAAACCCATTAAACAAGTATAGGCACATTGTAAATCATCTAAGTGTTGACCACTAATAAATTCATTATCCTTACCCCAAGTATAGGCACTATCTAGAGGATATAAATATAAATCATAGCTGATTACTTCTTTGTTTGTTTCTTCTTTTAAGAAGTCCTTGATATCACCTTTTTCAAGTGAAACCATAGGCATTAAATCAACTTGAGGATTTAAAGTTAAATTAGTATTAATTTCTCTATTTAAATGAATAGCCAAAGAAGGAATGATACAAAATGGCTTGTTATATTTATAAGACATTGACTTAACCTTACCATCTTCCTTATAGATAATTCTTCCCGCAATACTTAAAGGTCTATCAAGCCAAGTATAAAGAATCATACCACCATAAGGCTCACAATTAAGCTTTAGATAACCATTTTCATATACTGTTGAATTAGGCTTTAAGACAAAAGAAGGACAATCAGAATGAGAAGCTGTTAAAGCTAAATGATAATTTTCACCATCACCTATATTAAACGCAATAACACTAGAATCATTTCTAGTAATATAGTATTTATTTCCCTTTTCAATGTTGTATTCTTCACTTTCCTTAAGTTCTTTATAATCATTTTCAACAAGAATTTTAACAATGCTACTAGTAGCGTTATAGCTTGTTGGACTATCATTTAAAAAATCTACTAAATTCATAAAAGCTCCTTAATATACTTACAGGCATTAATTGCACAATTCGCCCCATCAGAGCACGCTGTAACAACTTGCCTTAATTGTTTACTTCGGCAATCTCCCGCCACAAAAATATTACCATAATTAGTCTTACCACTTTCATTAGCTTTGTAATAACCATTTTCATCAAGTGGCACTAAATCCTTAAAAGCCTCATTACTTGGAACTTGGCCAATTGCCAAAAATACACCATCTGAGTATTCATAAAAAGACTTGCCATCACTATAAAAACTTACACCCTTTAAAGAATCGTTATCTAATACATAATTAATATCCTTAACATTGAAATAAGTCTTTACATTTTTATATTCACTCATTTGTTTAATCAAGCTCTTTTCAGCCGTAAAATAAGGCATGTCTTGTAAAATGATTAATTCCTTAACATAGTTTACCAACAAGCTTGCTTCTAAAAGGGCGCAGTTGCCACCACCAATAAGTACTACAGTTTTATCCTTATATAAATTGCCATCGCATACCGCGCAAAAATGAACACTCTTGCCAATTAATTTTTCTTCATTTTCAACATTTAAACTACGATGAACAGTACCGGTGGCAAGTATTAAAGTCTTTGCCACTATATCTTCATTTTCTTTTAAATGAAGGCTTATTAATTCATTAGAGCTTGCACCAATACATTCATCAAAGATAAATTCGCCACCTAAATTTTCTACTTGATTTAATAATAAGTCACCAAATTCATCACCACTTATTTCCTTAAAGCCAGGAATATTTAAAACTGAATGTGAATTATTGATTTGGCCTCCAAATACTTCTCTTTCAATAACGATTACACTGCTACCATTTCTAAGACCATAGATGGCAGCTGTTAAACCAGCAGGTCCACCACCTACTATCGCAATATCATAAATCTTGCTCATGATCTTTTAAATACTCACTTGCGGCATTTGCGCCAATATAGCGTTTACCATTTATATCAATAATAGTAGGTGTCTCTGTTAGACCTAAATCGATTGCTTCTTGTTTATTCTTTAGACAATTTACTTCCCTAAACTCAACACCCTTAAGTCTAAGTCTTTGGATAACACCCTTACATTTAGGACAATGATCTTGAACATAAACTGTAACAGTAGCCTCTTTATTTTCTATAGTTTCTGTTTCTTCCTTGTATTCTTGCTTCAAGCTATTAGCCTTTTCTACAACAGAATCTGCTAATTTATATTCTTTACGATCTTTAAATTCTTGAACCTTACCATCATTCCAATTAGAAATAGGACGATAATAACCAGTAATACGTGACCATACTTCTGTCTTTTTGCCACAGATTGGACAAGTATATTCTTCACCGGTTATATAACCATGGTCCTCACATATTGAATAAGTTGGTGAAATAGTATAGTAAGGTAACTTATAATTCTTGGCAATCTTAGAAACTAAGTTTGAAGCTGCTTGCCAATCTGGAAGCTTTTCACCTAGGAAGGTATGGAAAACAGTACCTGAAGTATATAAACTTTGGAACTTGTCTTCGATATCTAGAGCCTTAAATACATCATCACTAAAACCAACAGGTAAATGAGATGAATTAGTATAATATGGAACATTTGAATTATCATTGGCTGTAATAATATCTTTAAATTCCTTCTTATCATGTTTTGCCAAACGATAAGCAGTAGACTCAGCTGGTGTAGCCTCTAGATTATATAAATCACCATATTTCTCTTGATAAACAACTAGTCTATCACGCATATGATTTAATACTTCCACTGTAAAATCTTGAGCCATATCATGGGTTAAATCATTTCTAATCCAATTCGCATTTAAACAAGCCTCATTCATGCCTACAAGACCAATTGTTGAAAAATGATTCTTAAAAGTACCTAAATATCTTAAAGTATATGGATATAAACCACTCTCTAAAAGCTTAGTAATAACTTCTCTTTTGATTCTTAAAGACCTAGCCGCAATATCCATTACCTGATCTAGTCGCTTATAGAATTCTTCTTTATCCTTAGATAAATAAGCGATACGAGGCATATTTATCGTAACAACACCAACTGAACCCGTTGATTCACCAGAACCAAAATAACCACCAGACTTCTTTCTAAGCTCTCTTAAATCTAGTCTTAATCTACAACACATCGATCTAATATCACTTGGCTTCATATCTGAATTTACATAGTTAGAGAAATAAGGAGTGCCATATTTAGCTGTCATGCCAAACAATAATTTGTTGTTTTCATTATCTGAAAAATCAAAATCCTTAGTAATTGAATAAGTAGGAATTGGATATTGAAAACCTCTACCATTGGCATCTCCTTCTAGCATTACCTCAATAAAGGCCTTATTGACCATATCCATTTCTTCTTTACAATCCTTATATTTATAGTCAAGTTCTTTGCCACCCACTACACAATATTGTTCAGCCATATCCTCAGGAACAGTCCAATCAAGAGTGATATTACTAAATGGAGCTTGGGTTCCCCAACGTGAAGGTGTATTAACACCATAGACAAATGATTGTATACATTGTTTAACTTGTTTATAGTTTAATTTATCTTCCTTAACAAAAGGAGCTAAATAAGTATCAAAGCTCGAAAAAGCTTGGGCACCAGCCCATTCATTTTGCATAATACCTAAGAAATTAACCATTTGGTTACATAAAGTTGACAAATGTTTTGCAGGAGCAGAAGTAATCTTACCCTTAACTCCACCTAGTCCTTCTTGTATAAGTTGTTTTAAAGACCAACCTGCGCAATAGCCTGTAAGCATACTTAAATCATGGATATGCATATCACAATTTCTATGGGCATGGGCTATTTCTTCATCATAGATTTCACTCAACCAATAATTAGCTGTAATAGCTCCAGAATTTGAAAGTATCAAACCACCAACCGAATAAGTAACCGTAGAATTTTCTTTAACACGCCAATCAATAGAATCAACATAAGAATTAACTAGTTGCTTATAATCAAGCATCGTCATTGAAATATTTCTAGCCTTTTCTCTTTGTTTACGATAAAGAATATACGCCTTAGCAACATCGGCATAATTAGATTCAGATAAAGTCTTTTCAACGCTATCTTGAATATCTTCAACACTGATCTTGTTGTCAACAACCTTTTGTTCGAAGTCAGCACAAGTTCTTAATACTAACAACTCTAAAACGCTTGAATGATAATCTCTTCCTACCGCATTAAAAGCTTTTTCAATTGCCTCGGAAATCTTTTTAACATCAAAGTCAACTAACTTACCATCTCTTTTAACAACTCTATACATTATCTATCCCCCTTATCTTTACACAATCAATATATTTAGAAAGTCTATCTCTTATAAGCTTTAAATCATCTATATCCATAGGATGAAGACCAGCTTTAATGCAGCTATCTCTATCTTCAAAATTTTGTAAGAAATATCTTTTACTTCCCTTTAACCATTTACCTAAATCATCAAAGTTACAATCTTCATGAAACTCTTTGACAATGGTTGTCCTAAATTCATAATCAACAAAATCCTTTTTAAGTAAAGAAACACTTCTTTCAATTTCACTTAAATCAATTTCGCTTAAACCACAAGTAATACTATATTTATCCTTGCTATTCTTGATATCCATGGCTATGTAATCAACAAGCTTTTCATCAATTAATTCTTTTAATAATTCATAATTTGAACCATTAGTATCAAGCTTTACCAGCAAGCCTATTTCCTTTATTTGCCTAATAAAGTCTTTTATGCCTTCTTGAAGTAAAGGTTCACCACCACTTATACATACGCCATCAAGAACCTTACTACGCTTATTTAAATAATCAAAAATAATTTCTGAATCAATTTCACCTTCTTGTTCATTTAAAAAAACAAGCGATCTATTATGACAAAATGGACACCTAAAATTACAACCACCAGTAAATAAAGTAGCAGCCATCTTACCTGGATAATCTAACAAAGTAAGCTTTTGTAAGCCATATATCTTAACATTATTATTTTCTTCATAATTTAAATAATTACGAGCCTTCTTATTTAAGCTATTTAATACTTCATGATAAATTCTAAAATCATCTTTATTTATATCCTTAAATAAGTATTCTTGCCACTCTTGTCGAGTAATATATAAAGAAGGAACTATATCATCACCCTTGCTTGTAGTATATAGAAGTTTAATTCGTTTATCATTATCACTAGCTGATAGTCTTACATATTCTAATTGCTCAAGCTTTTGAATCGCCTTGGTAATTGTGCCCTTATCATAGGCACCACTATTAGCTAATTCATACATGGAAATGCCTTCATTCTCATATATATTTAGTAATAAATACATTTGGGTATAAGAAATATCATATTTGGCCAAGGCCTTATCATAATATTTTTGATTGCACCTACTTAGAATCGATTGGTCAATGTCACTTATCATGTTTTCCATAGTACCTTAATTATAACAAATAGTTGAACAGTCAACTAAAATACATAATGATATTTCTATATAATAAACATATGGAAAGATACCTAATCATTTTTAAAGGAAGAGTACAAGGAGTAGGCTTTAGATATACCGCTCAAAGATATGCCAATGACCTAAATTTAACAGGATACGCCCAAAATTTAGACAATGGCGATGTAAGAGTAGAAGTACAAGGTGAATCATCATTGATTAATAATTTTATACATACAATGCTAAATATTAAATCCTATATTCAGGTTGATGACTATTTTTTAAAACAAATAGAACTAGTTGAAAATGAAAAAAGATTCTCAATTAAGTATTGAGAATCGATACATTATAATTGCGCCAGCCATGGCTACATTTAAGGAATCAATATTATGCATATCAATCTTAACTGTTTCATCACTTACATCAAAAACAGATTGTCTTACACCACTTCCCTCATTGCCCAAGACAACAGCCATTTTATCGCTTATTTTTACTTCATCTAAAGATAAAGTATTGTCTTTTAGACCTGTGGCATATACTTTAAAACCATTTTCTTTTAAATGGATAATTTCTTTAAGCACATCGCATCTTTTAATATTCAAATTATAAATAGCGCCCTTAGAAGCACTTAAACACTTTGGATGATAAATATCAGCAGCATTTTCACTTAATAAAATACTATCAAAGCCAAATAAATAAGCACTTTCCATTATACGGCCAATATTTAAAGGATCAGCTAATTCATCAAGTATTAAAACTCTTGAAAGATAATTACTAGATTCTTTTATCTCTTTACCTACACCAATATAATTTAAATTATCAACTTTACTGATTTTATTTAATACTTCTTTACTTACTTCATATGCATTATCAAATTCAAAGGGTTGTTTACCACAATATATCAAAGTATCTAAGAAGCCGTGTTTATAAGCTTCATTTATTACTTTTTCATCCAAAATAAGATAATTATGATCACGATATTTCTTAAGATGAAGCTTAGTCCAATTCTTAACTTTTTTATTATCTAAAGATTCAATCATTTTCTTTGCCCATATAAAAGAGTAGAAACAACGCTTGCAGCACTAGCGGCATTCAAACTATTTCTAAAATCATTGCCATAAGGAATATATAAATAAGTATCACTTAAAGTCAACAATTTACTAGAAATACCTCTTTTCTCTCCTCCTAACATAAATAAAGACTTCTTAGGAAACCTTTCATCAAAGATATCTTTAGACCCTTTTCCTCTATATAAAGAATATAAATGATAGCCATTATCCTTATATTGTTTCATCAATGAATAATCATCTTCTACATATCTAATATTAATAAGATCTAAGGCACCAGCACTAGACTTAAGCATTTGGCCATCAAAGGAAGAATAATCTCTTTTAGGAAGTAAAACATTATTAATGCCAAAGGCATACAAAGTACGAATTATATAACCTAGGTTAAAGGGATCTTCTATACCATCAATATAAAAGATATCACCATCATCAAACTCATCGCTTTTTCTTTCATCCACTAAGGCAATAATACCACCAAAGCTTTTTCCTACATCAAACTTATTAAAATCGCTTCTATTTATTTCATGTATGGGAATATTATTTATAGAACACAATTTTCTAATATAGTTAAAGTCCTTAGTCTTCTTATCTAAATCAATATAAACAGCCTCAATAGTTCTTTTATGTCCATTTATAGCGGCCTTAACACTAATGGCACCTTCAATTATCATGTCTTACCTTTCGAATCATATCATTCTTACATACTTTAAAAGGAATACGAATAATAACTAGTTCTGTTGGTTTATGGGCCTCATTTATAAAGTTCCACTCTGAATTAAACATTGTTGTATTACAAAAATGTACATTATCAATACTAGGGCCAAATACTTCTAGTTCATCATTTAAATCAAACATGTTTTTAACTTCGACTAAAGCAAGGCCTCTATTTTCATCATATGACTTAACAAGTCCTACATAATCATGAGTAACACCAGTTCCATTTATGCCATATAAGTGTTTTGAATCATCACATACACCACTCAAGAAACCTGTATCACTTAATCTATTTTCAGCCTTAGACAATTCATTATCATAATAAGCTAGACGTTCTTCATCTAGATGTCCCACTTCATATATTTCATCAATCAGCTTACGATATGTTTTTACAACTTGAGCAATATAGTATTCTGACTTCATTCTACCTTCTATTTTTAAAGAAGAAACACCACACTTAATTAAATCCTCAATATAGTTAGTGGCCCTTAAATCCTTACTAGAAAAAGACATCGGATTAGACTCATCAGAAATTAGTTCGCCATTATCATATACACGATATTTCCAACGACAACTATGAGCGCAACCACCTCTATTGGCATCTCTATTAGTCATACGATTACTTAAGACACATCTTCCTGAATAATTTGAACACATGCCACCATGAATAAATACTTCAAGTGGTGTATCACAGTTATACGCAATTTGTTTAATTTCATCGATTGAACACTCTCTACCCAAAACCACTCTATCGGCGCCATACATCTTCAAGATATTAACAGCGTCACTATTTAAACTAGAAAGTTGCGTTGAAATATGAGCTTCCATTCTTGGGTGATGCTTCTTTACATAGCTCACAATAAATAAAGAAGACACGATAATAGCATCAACACCAATTTCATCTAAGTATGCTAAATATTCCTTAATACCATCAAAATCTTCATCATGAAAAACAATATTAACTGTTACATAAACCTTTACGTTTTTGTTGTGGGCATATTCAACAATTTCTTTAATATCTTCATTTTCAAAGTTACTAGCCCTAGAACGTAAAGAAAAACACTTACCACCAAGATAGATGGCATCAGCACCATAATCAACCGCTATTTTAGCCTTAAATAAATCCTTAGCAGGAGCCAACAATTCAATCTTCATTTGTTTCCTCCTTTACTTTACTAGTCTTATTTGCAAGATAGCCATTTGAAAAAGAAATATTACCATATAAAGCATTAATATTTTCTACTAAAAACTCAGCATTCATTAAAGAAACTCGCTTATAATCTCTAAGCACCGCAAGAGTTAATTCATTCTTTTCAATGAAAGTATCGTCAATAATCGCTCTTTTTAATAAAGGCTTTAGTTCTAAATACTCTTTATACATCAATAAAACATAGTCGGAATAAATCCTTGTGCCATATTTATCTTCAATAATAGGGAGCTCGTAATTACGATTTTCTTCCACCAATCTAATTGAGCGCTTATTTAAAACATCTACCTCTTTACCAATATATTTAAAATAATTAGTCATAAATTGTCTTTTTGAATAAGACATCTTTAAATGACCAAATACCTGCATATCACACTTGCCAGGATTTTTCTCTAATATTTGTTTTACTTCATCAAAACTTAATTCTCTAGCTAAAACAGCACCAATCCCCTGTCTTAGATAGAAATTAACATCAAGTGAATTAGTTAATAAAGTATCAGGGTCATATATTAACTTATTTGCTAGACCAACACTACTAGCTACCTTGATTATTCCAAGATCTGTAAAATAAATACCATCTATATCTAATTTCTTTAAGAACTCTAAATAATCATTGATAAGTACTCTATCAATTTCGCTAATAAAGGCATCAATAACAACATATCTTTTTAAGCCTTCTTTTAAACAATAATCATTAATTGTTTCGATTTCACTTAATGAATAACTAAAACGTAGACTAAGTGGCCCACCAAAAAGAAGGCCATCAACATTGCCCTTAGTATATTTATTTAATAAATTTATATTTGATAAAGTGACCAATAATTCCATACTACGATTTTAACACAACTTTATCTTTACTCGCCTTAACATCAATAACTCTTTGATTACTAGAACCACAATATTTCAAACGAAAATCCTTAAGTTCATCTACAAATTGGCCATCAACTAAAACATCAATATATTTCAAGATTTCTTTTTGTCTATCACTTA
>CAVGFC010000068.1:0-7292 GCA_963628775.1 Acutalibacteraceae bacterium | reverse complement strand
TAACATTAATTGTTGGTGAAGACGCAAATGAAGAAACAACCAATAAGATTGTTGAATATGTTGAAAATAATTCAGATATTGAGGTTGATGTAATTGAGGGCGATGTTCCTGTTTATTACTACTTATTAGGTCTTGAATAATTAGAGAGATTAAATTCTCTCTTTTTTATTTGCGAAATTAAAAAATGCCTTAATTAAAGCCAATAAACTATATAATAATAGACGGAGTTAATTATGGACGATAAAAAAAGAATAGAAGAATTAAGAGAGTTAATTACTAAATATAACTATGAATATCATGTTCTAGATAAGCCAACAATACTTGATAGTGAATATGATATGTTGTTTAGAGAGTTGGAGGATTTAGAAGCTAAACATCCAGAATTGTATGATCCTGCAAGCCCTACAAGTAAGGTTGGTTATTCAGTTATTGATTCTTTCAACAAGGTAACACACAACAAGCCTATGTTATCTTTAGGTGATGTTTTTTCATATGATGAACTAAGACAATGGTCAAAGAAAATAACGGATATTTATCCTAATGTTGAATATTGTGTTGAATATAAAATTGATGGTTTGGCTATGTCTTTGATATATGAAGATGGTTTATTAAAACAAGCTGTAACAAGAGGTGATGGACTAGTTGGGGAAGATGTTACTAATAATGTAAAGACTATTAAGTCTATTCCTTTAAGAATTAAATATGATCAGCGTTATGACATAAGAGGCGAAGTATATATGCCAAAGGATGCTTTTTATAAATTAAATGCTAAAAGAAGAGATGAAGGTGAAGAGGAATTCGCAAATCCTCGTAATGCGGCAGCTGGCTCTATTAGGCAACTAGATTCAAGTATTGCGGCATCAAGAGGTTTAAATGGTTTTTGGTACCATGTACCTGATGATGTTAATGCTTCCTCACATTTTGATTCTTTGATGTATGCAAGACATCTTGGATTTAGGGTTAATGATACGATGAGACTATGTAATTCTATTGATGAAGTAATTGAAAGAATTGATCAAACGGCTAAAATAAGACAAGATTTGCCATATGAAATTGATGGTATGGTAATAAAGGTCAATGACTATAAGATTCAAAAAGAATTAGGTTTTACTTCGCGTATTCCTAAGTGGGCCATTGCCTATAAGTTTCCTGCTGAAGAGGTCCGTACTAAAGTAGAAGATATTTTTATTACCGTAGGTAGAACGGGTAAATGTACGCCAAATGCCAAGTTTTCACCTGTTAAGTGCGCAGGTACAACTATTGGCTATGCTACTTTACATAATGAAGATTATATTAAGGAAAAAGATATTAGAGTAAATGATACGATAATCGTTAGAAAAGCTGGTGATATCATTCCTGAAGTTGTAAGAAGTGTAAAAGAAAATAGAGATGGTAGTCAAAAAGCCTTTGTATTTCCCAATACTTGTCCAGTATGCGGTGGCAAGCTATATCGCTTTGAAGATGAAGCTGCTCACTTTTGTATAAATAGTGATTGTCCTGCTAGACTGGTATATGGTATAGCACACTTCGCTAGTAGGGATGCGATGAATATTGATGGACTAGGTGAAAAGAAAGTTGAGACTTTTTATAATCATGGCATATTAAGTAGCTTTGAAGATATTTATAAGTTATTTAATAAGAAAGATATTATTTTAAGTATCGATAAAATGGGTTTAAAGTCTTATGATAATCTTGTTGAGGCCATTGAAAATTCTAAGAAGAATTCCTTAGAAAAATTATTATTTGGTCTAGGTATTAGACAAGTTGGTGAAAAGGCTGCCAAGATTTTAGCTAGTAATTTTAAGACAATGGATAATCTAATGAATGCCAGTATTGATGATTTAAGCAATATCAAGGATATTGGCCCTATTACAGCTGAGGGCATTGTTGATTATTTCAATGATGAAAATAATAAGCGTATTATAAGTGAACTTAAATTATTTGGTTTGAATATGAATTATATTGATAATTCTATTGTTTCTAATAGCCCATTTAAAGATAAGACAGTAGTTCTAACTGGCACTTTAACCCTTTATACAAGAAAACAAGCTGAAGAGCTATTAGAGAATTTAGGCGCACATTGTGCAAGTAGTGTTTCAAAGAATACAGATTATGTTATCTATGGAGAAAATGCGGGTTCTAAACTAAGTAAGGCAAGAGATTTAGGCGTTACAACAATAAGCGAAGAAGAGTTTAGAAACATGCTATAATTGGTGAATATGGAAAAAGAAGAAATTAAGCTATTAGCTAACAAATTGATGTTTGATGTAAGTGATAAAGAAGCTCTTGATATCGCATCTGATTTTGATACATTGGAAAAGATGCTAAGCTTTTTTGATGAGATTGATACAAGTGATGTAGAAGAGATGATTTATCCATTTGAAAATGAAACTAATTATTTTAGAGAGGATGAAGTTACAAATGTCCTATCACAAAAAGATACTTTGGCAAATGCGCCAAAACAAATTTCAGGACATATTGTAGTTCCAAGGGTGCTTAAATAATGAGATTTGAAAATGTATGTAGTGCTCTAGATTCTTATAAGAAATTAGAAGCTGTTAATGAAAAATTAAATTGTGTTGTAACTTCTGTTGAGCCAAAAAGTGAAGGTATCGCTATTGCGATTAAGGACAATGTTTCTACTAAAGGCATTAAAACTACTGCTTCTTGTAGAATTCTTGATAATTATGTTCCTGTTTATAATGCGACTATTATTGATAAATTAGAGGCAAATGGTTTTGTTACAGTATGTAAAGCCAGCATGGATGAGCTTGCGATGGGTGGTACTAACCTGACCGCTTTAACAGGTCCTGTTAAAAATCCTTATAATTTAAATAAAATATCTGGTGGTTCATCTGGTGGCAGTGCTGCTTTGGTTGCTTCAGGTGTTGTAAGTTGTGCTATTGGTTCAGATACTGGTGACTCTATTAGAAAGCCAGCTTCATATTGTGGAGTAGTTGGGGTTAAGCCAACTTATGGCAGAATTTCTAGATATGGCATTATTCCTTACGCTAGTAGTTTGGACCATGTTGGTTATTTTACAACTTGTGTTGATGATGCTACTAAACTACTTGAAGTATTAGCTGGTAGAGATGATAAAGATATGACAAGTAGCTATAAAGAAGTTCCTAGTTATTCATCTTTATTAACTGGTGATGTAAGGGGTAAGAAAGTACTTGTTTTTAAAAATGTTGTCGATGCGATTTCTAATCAGGAAATAAAAGATATTTTCAACAAGGTTGTTGAAAACTTAAGGGAAGATGGTGCCATTGTTAAAGAAGTATACTTTGATGAAAAATTAATGCGTGCTATTTTACCTACTTACTATATTATTGCCAATGCTGAGGCTACTGCTAATCATTCTAATTTAGATGGTGTAAATTTTGGTAGAAGAGCTAATGGCCAAACTATGGAAGAAATCATGATTAATTCCCGTACTGAGGGTTTTGGTCCTTGGATTAAGAAAAGATTTATCATAGGTTCTTATGCTTTATTTGAAGAAAATCAAGAGAGAATCTTTAGAAAAGCCCAAAAGATTAGAAGACTAATTGTTAATGAAGTGATGAAGGAATTAAAAGAAGCTGATGTACTTATCGCTCCTGCTGCTCCAAGTGTGGCACCAGATATCAAGGGCACAAGTACAGATGAGCTTTCTGAGGAATATTTAGTTGCGGATAATCATATGGTTATCGGCAATTTTGCAGGTTTACCTTCTTTAACTTTACCAATGGGTAAGATTGATGGTATGCCGGTTGGCGTTAATGTTACTGCTAATCCTTTTGAGGAAGTAACTTTATTTAATGTATCTAAGGCAATTGAAAATAAAACTGGTTTAGCTGGTATGACAAAGGAGGATTTCTAATGGAGTATGATGTAGTTGTCGGCATTGAAATTCACTTGGAATTAAATACTAAAACTAAGATGTTTTCTGGTGCTCCTTATAAGTTTAAACAAGAGGCTAATACTTGTACTAATGAAGTTGATATGGCTTTTCCAGGTATCTTGCCTTGTTTAAATAAAGAGGCTGTTAAAAAGGCTATCGCTTTATGTAGTGCTTTACATATGGATATTGATACTTTGGTCAAGTTTGATCGTAAGAACTATTATTATTCAGATTTACCAAAGGGTTTTCAAATTACGCAACAATTCCATCCTATTGGTTCTCATGGTTATATTGATATTTATCTAGATGGTGAATATAGACGTATTAGAATCAATAGATGTCATATGGAAGAGGATACTGCTAAGCAATTCCATTTAAATGAAGTAACTTTAATTGATTATAATCGAAGTGGTGTTCCACTTTGTGAAATTGTTTCTGAGCCAGATATTAAAAGTGGTAAGGAAGCACAATTATATGTAGAAAAATTAAGACAAACTTTCGAATATCTTGGTATTTCTGAGGCTAAGATGGAAGAAGGTGAGATGAGATGTGATGTCAATGTATCTATCATGCCTAAGGGTTCTAAGGTTTTTGGTACTAAGGTAGAGGTTAAAAACCTTAATAGTGTTTCTAATGTAAAGGACGCTATTGACTATGAGGTTAAAAGACAAAGTGAACTATTAGATAGTGGTGAAAAGGTAATTCAAGAAACAAGGCGTTTTGATGAAAAGAGCATGACTACTGTTTCAATGCGTAAGAAAGAGGGAACAGTTGACTATAAGTATTTCCCTGAGCCAAATATTCCACCTATTAGAATTTCTAAAGAGATGATGGATGAAGTGCTTTCTAATATGCAAGAACTTCCTGATGTTAAGCATAAAAGATATATCGATGAATATAAATTATCTGAATATGATGCTTCTATCATTTTAGCTAATAAGCATGTTGCTTATTACTTTGATGATGGGATGAAGGCTGCTAAAAATCCAAAGAGTTTATGTAACTTATTAACTAGTGAATTAATGGGTTTACTTACTAAGAATAGTAAGGATATTACAAGTAGTCCTATTACAAGTGAAAATTTAGCTGAGTTATCTAATATCTTGGATAATAAAGAGATTTCTTCTAAGCAAGGAAAAGAAGTATTAGAAGAGATGTTTAATACTGGTAAGTCCGCTAAAGAGATTATTGAACAAAGGGGCATTAAGCAAGTTTCTAATGAAGATGAAATCTTAAAGATAGTAACTGAAGTACTTGATGAAAATCCGCAATCAATTATTGACTTCAAAAATGGTAAGGATAGAGCTTTAGGTTTTATGGTAGGACAGGTTATGAAGAAGTCAAAGGGTCAAGCTAATCCTAAGCTTGCTAGTGATATGTTGACTAAGGAGTTGTCTAAAAGATAAAATAGGGTCTATGGAAAATGTAAATAAAAAAGAAAAACAAATTAAAAATAAAAAGAAGTTGTCTAAGGGTGGCATTGTACTTTTAGTAGCTGCAATCGTTATTCTTATTCCTTGTTTGATTTTTGGTGGAATATTATTATCTGCCGCTCTTGAATCAGGTAAGCCTGTTGTGGGCAATCGTTTCAATAATGATTTAAATCCTTCTATTTCTAGTTCTTCTACTAGTAATTTAGAGAAAAGTATTAAAGCTTTAAGTGGTGTTGAAAAGTGTTCAATTGAATTAACTTCAGCTCAATATCGAGTAAATGTTGATACTGATGATTCATTAAGCGATGCTGAGATTCAAAATCTTGTTGTTGAGGTATATAACTTAGTTAATCAAGAGCTTCCAGTTTCTACTTATTTTACAGCTACTGATTCAGAGAAGATGTATGATCTTTCAATCAATGTATATAACACAACTAGTGATGATAATATTTATTACATTTTAACTAAGAATTCTAAGATGACTGCTTATTCAATCCAATGCGTTTCTGAGCCAGTTGATGAAGAGCTTGCAAAGGATTTAAGAGGTGAAAATGTATCGCCAACTGAGGATACAGTAACAGAAGATAGCGAAGAATAATAATTAGCCTCATTTATATGAGGCTTTATTTTTATGAAGAACGATATTATAAGACTTGAGTGTATTGATATAACCGTAGATGGCCAAGGCGTTTGTAAGAAAGATGGATTGGTTGTTTTTGTCAAGGAAATGATTCCTGGTGAAATAGCTGATGTAAAAATTATTGCGGATAAAAAGAATATGGCTTATGGCATTATTGATAAACTAATTGTTAAAAGTAAGCATCGTTACAGTCCTGATTGTCCTATTTCTTATAAGTGTGGAGGCTGTGACTTTAGATATATTGATTATCCTTACCAATTAGAATTAAAGAAAAAGATTCTTGAATCTACTTTTAAAAATGCCAAGGTTGATATAAGG
Source organism: Acutalibacteraceae bacterium (assembly GCA_963628775.1). GTDB lineage: Bacteria > Bacillota_I > Bacilli_A > Erysipelotrichales > Erysipelotrichaceae > Colivicinus. The sequence continues at coordinate 1,018 of CAVGFC010000068.1, read as the reverse complement.
GTAAATGATATTATCCCATGTGATAATCATATTAGCTATCGTAATAAGGTACAAGTACCAGTAAGGGATCATAAGTTTGGTTTTTATCGTAAGTTTTCTAATGACATTGTTGAGTTTGATAAGTGCTATGTTCAAACCGATTTAGAAAATAGTATTTTAAATGATGTAAAAGAATTATTACTGAAGTATAAGATTGATACTTATTTTAGGCATATTTTAATAAAGCATGCAATTGGTACAAATGAAATAATGTTGGGTTTTATTGTAAGGGATTTAAAGGTACCACATTTAAATGAAATAGTAGATACTATAACTAATAAATATAGTGAAATAAAGTCTCTTATATTAAATTTAAATACACGTAATGATAATGTTATCTTAGGTGATAAAGAACTTGTATTATATGGTGATGACTATATCATTGATGAATTTGAGGGATTAAAGTTTAAGATATCTTTCAAGTCTTTTTATCAAGTTAACTATAGTCAAATGATTAAGCTTTATAACAAAGCTAAGGATTTGGCTGATGTTAATAAGGATACTAGACTATTAGATTTATTTTCAGGCATAGGTACTATTTCTTTATTTATGTCAAAGTATTGTAAAGAAGTTACTGGTGTTGAAATAGTAAAAGAAGCCGTAGATAATGCGAAAGATAATGCGAAATTAAATAATATTACAAACGCTACATTCTATTTAGATGATGCTAGAGCTGAGCTTAGTAAATATTTAAGGGATAAAGATGTTTTGATAGTAGATCCTCCAAGAAAAGGATTGAGTAATGATTTAATTGAATCTATAAAGGAAACAAATATTAATAAGATTGTTTATATTTCATGTAATCCTGCAACACTAGCAAGAGATTTAAAACTTTTTGAAGACCAATATAGTTTTAGTGATGCTTATCCTGTTGATATGTTCCCATATTCTACGCATGTTGAGACTGTAGTTTTGTTACAAAAGAGCAATACGTCGAAATAGCCCAATTTAAGCTGTTTTACGACCATTTTGAGTTTTT
>CAVGFC010000067.1:0-15788 GCA_963628775.1 Acutalibacteraceae bacterium | reverse complement strand
AATCGCTAGGTCACCTTTTAAAACAGGACTATCTACTTTTACTTTAATAATTTCATTTTTATAAGCTTTAGAAACTAGCTTTTTATCTACAGTTAAGCTATTTAAAATCTTACCTGTATCACCTTTTTTAGAAATAATACGGATGCCATCAAATTGATTAATATCGCTAAATAATCTAATCAAACAATAGCCATCTCTATAGTCAACAACTTTACCAATTTCTTTACCCATATGATTAGGCCTAAAGTTAGAAAAGATATCAGCGTTATTATCAAGAAGATATGAATTAGTAAAGCCTCTATTAAATACTGATAATAAATCATTATATTCTTTTTGGCTTAGATTAAACTTTTGGCTATTATAATAAGCATCTATGGCCTTACGATATAAAGAAGTAACTAGCCCTACATAAGCACTAGACTTCATTCTTCCTTCAATCTTAAAGGATTTAACACCCGCTTCTATTAAAGAAGGAATATCATTTAAAAGAAACATATCCTTAGGACTAAGCAAATAATCAGTGTCGGTATTTACTTTATTGTTATCTTTATATAAAGAATATTTTAGTCTGCAACATTGAGCACACATTCCCTTATTAGCGCTTCTATTTTTAGAATATGAAGACATTAAACATTGACCAGAATAGGATACACATATTGCCCCATGGATAAAGGTTTCAATATCAATATCTTCTTTACAGGCTTGTTTAATAAAGTTAAGATTGCTTTCTCTTGCCACAACTACTTTTTTAAAGCCTAGCTTCTTACAAGCTTTTACTCCTTCAATATTGTGAACATGCATTTGGGTAGAAGCATGTAAATCAAAGTCAGGCATTTCTTGTCTAATTCTATATATTAATCCTAAGTCTTGAACAATTAGGGCATCAACATTATTTTCATAGGCAAATCTAGCCTCATTTAAGGCGTTCTCTAGCTCGTTTTCACTTAATAAGGTATTTATAGTCATATAAAGCTTAACGCCTCTTAAATGACAATATTTTACAGCTTCTATAATATTATCGTGATCAAAGTTACCCGCAAAAGCCCTTGCTGAAAAAGATGTACCCCCAAAGTACACCGCATCAGCTCCATAATTTACTGCTGCCTTTAGACAATCCATATTGCCTGCAGGCGCTAATAGTTCTACTCTATTCATTAAAAACCTCAATTTTACTTAATCAAATTAACTATAAATAATTCTAATTTTAAAGTGTCATCATAGTCGCTATTAACTTTACTCTTATAATCTAGATTAGCTAATTTATCAAGCAATGACATAATTTCATTACCCTTTAAATATCTTAATGATTCAAAAGCCTTTTGAATACGATATGTAGACTTAATATTCATTTGTTCCGCAATATAATTAAAATCAGAATCTATCTTAGCCCAATACGATACTTCATATAAAAAACGTAATTGACTAGCTAATAAAGCGATTAGACCATTAATATTTGAATCATTAGCTAGTATTCTTTTTGCGTAATAAATAGAATCAGATACCTTTTTACTAGTTAAAGCATTTATTAAATTAAAGACATTTTCTTCATTACTAGAAATAAGTAAGGCCTCAATAACATCCTGGTCTTTTTTTTCTGGATAAAGCTCTAAAATATCCATATTTTGTTTAAACAAAGTTAAAGAATTATTACAAGCTTTATAGATAATGTTGAAACAATTCTTATCTAATTTAAATGAATACTTCTTAGCTAAATCAATACACATACTATAGAAGTTTTTAGGATCAACCTTTAAATCCAAAATATAGGCATTCTTACTTATATCCTTATAGGCCTTCAATTTCGTATTGAAATTATTATCATAAGTATAAAATATCAATGTATTTTCATAGACTGGATTTTTACAATACTCAATTAATTCATCAACACTTGGATTATTTTCTACCTTCTTTTTAAAGATTAAAGGATCTTTTACTAATGTAATAGAACCCATATTAAATAAACTAATAGAACTAATTGAATCTAATATGTCATAATATGAAAAATCCTTGCCAGAGGCATCAACTTTTACGATATCAAAACCTGCATTTTCTTTGACGATTTCATTTAACTTTTGATCAATTAAATAAATATCGCTTCCACTAATAATATAAATCATTGAATCCTTTATTAATTAAACCATATTCCTAATAAGAATTTAGAAAAAAACTATCTAGGCTTTTCAAATTACATCACATAAATCAAAGGTGAAGATAAATACCAATTTATAAAAACGACTCCATAAGCTAAAGATATATAAGTCGCAATAGAAATACTTGGACCAAAAGGAATCTTTGAAGCTTTTCTAAAAAAGACAAATATAATGCCTATTAGACAAGACAAGATCAAATTAAAAAAGTTACCCAATAAACCTAGATACAAGCCAAGCATAAAGAAGAGTTTAATATCTCCTCCACCAAGTGATTCTTTCTTCAATAATTTATCCATAATTAGACTTAATAGAAATAACATACCACTTATCACTAGTGCTCCAAGTAAGGAATCAATTAAAATATTTAATGAATAATCAAATATAAAGAAAATTAACCACCAAATAATTCCAAAGATAATAAAACCATCAGGAATCTCATAAGTATTTAAATCACATATTGATAAACCATATAAAATACATATTAGCCCTAAATCTCTTATAAGTAATAAATCTATAGTCCCATAAATTAAAAGATAGACGACAAATAGACTACCTAATAATAATTCACTTATTAGGTATTTAATGGATATCTTATTACCACAATATCTGCATTTTCCTTTTAAAAAAATATAAGAAAATATCGGAAATAAATCTAATAATGATAAGCTATGGCTACAATTATCACATACACTTCTTCCACTCCACCATTTTTGATGATTATTAATACGATCGGCAATACAATTTAAAAAGGAGCCAAATACACTACCTAGTATAAAAGCTAAAATTAAACTATATATAAGTATAAATTTAGAACTGTATATATTAACCATTACAAGTATCTCTTCATAAGTTATATTATCATGTGAAGATGATACTTTTAAAAACAATTAACTTACACAATAGAGCACTTAATAGCTATTCCCCTATTTTGTATTCATGGATGGAATGTTTTTGATTACAGGTGTATAAAATATAAAAGCCAAGTTCATTATCAGCTTCATAATAAGCATATTCACCAGCCTTTAATAAAGTACTAGTACCATCTAAATGTTTAATACCATTTAAACTTATAGATACAACCGAATTAGAAAGACTTACTGATATATCTTCTCCTTGCTCATGAGCTTTTTTAAGTTCTTCATAGTAAGATTTTAAAACTTCTATATCGTTTTCTACTTGAGACGCATCATCATAATCAGTTTTACCATTAATAGTAATATTGATGTGTATACCACCAGCAACGATAATGCATACTATAACAATAATTAACAAATTTCTTTTGGTACTATTCATTTGGTCTAATTTGAATCCTTTCGATATTTATGCACTTATTATCATCATTAAATTCAAGAAAAACACCATTAAGTATAGGATCTTCTAAAGAAACCACAAACTTTGTTTGTTCATTATAGATAGTTTTTCTAATACATTCATCAATATCACGACCAATAATAGAATTAAAAGGACCACACATCCCTACATCGGTAATAAAGGCAGATCCATCTTTAATTTGTTCATCAGCAGTTTGAATATGAGTATGAGTACCAAGAACAGCATTTATTTTATCTTTATAATATTCAAAGAATACTCTTTTTTCAGCTGTGGTTTCAGCATGTAAGTCAACAATATATAAATCAATATCTTTAGGTCTAGTATCATTTAAAACCTTATCCATAGCACTGAAAGGTGAAGTAGTATATTCTTCTTGCATAATAGTACCAAGTAAATTAACTACACATATTTTTTTACCATTAACTTTAAAAATACGATAACCCTTGCCAAGAGATGAAATATGATTGAAGGGACAAATCATCTTATCACATTCATCTAAGTGATCAATAATTTCCTTTTTAGAAAAAGTATGATTACCCATGGTAATACAATTAGCACCATAGCTAATTAATTCATTATAAATTTTTAAAGTAATGCCCTTACCATGTGCTGCATTTTCACCATTTACTATCACAAAATCTGCGTTGTACTTATCTTTTAAAAAAGGTAAAAAGTCGCGAACTACTTCACGACCTCTTTTACCTACAACATCTCCTAAAAATAATACTTTCATTATTTTGCGATTTCATTAGCACGTAATTCACGAATTACTGTAACCTTGATTTGGCCAGGATAAGTTAATTCATTTTCAATACGTTCCTTAATTTGTCTAGCAAGAATTGTGCACTTTTCATCATTTACTCTATCAGGAGTAACCATGACTCTAATTTCTCTACCAGCTTGAATTGCGAAAGCCTTATCAACACCATCGAAATCATTAGCGATCTTTTCAAGATTCTCTAGTCTTTCAATATAGTTTTCCATGCCTTCATATCTTGCACCAGGTCTAGCTGCACTTAAAGTATCAGCAGCAGCAACCAAATAAGAAATAATACCACTTGGTTCCTTATCGCCATGGTGAGACTCAATAGCGTTAATAACTACTTCATTTTCACCATACTTTTTAGCAAGCTTAGCACCAAGTTCAACATGTGTACCTTCTTGTTCAAAATCTACAGCCTTACCAATATCATGTAATAAACCAGCACGCTTAGCTAAAGATTGATTTAAGCCAAGTTCAGCAGCCATCATACCTGAGAAAGCAGCAACTTCCATAGAGTGCTCTAAACCATTTTGGCCATAAGAATAACGATATCTAAGTCTACCAATAAGCTTAACAAGTTCTTTGTCCATCTTGCCAATCTTAAGTTTGAAACAAGCTTCTTCACCATATTTCATGATGTTTTCATCCATTTCTTTAGAAACCTTATTAACAACATCTTCAATTCTACTTGGTTGAATACGACCATCTTTAATCAAATATTCAAGAGCTAGTCTTGCGGTTTCTCTTCTAATTGGATCAAAACAAGAAATAGTAATGGCTTCTGGTGTATCATCGATAATTAAATCAACACCGGTAGCTTGTTCGATTGCACGAATATTTCTACCTTCTCTACCGATAATTCGACCCTTCATTTCTTCAGATGGTAAAGTAACAACTGAAACGGTACGATCAATGCTTTCTTCTTGAGAATATCTTTGAATTGCAGTTGCGATAATCTCTCTAGCATTTTCCTTAGCCTTTAGCTTAGCATCTTCTTCTTTTTCACGAATATAGCTAGCTACTTCATTTTCCATCTTCTTTTCAACAGCTTCCATTAATTCATCATGAGCTTCTTGTTGAGACATATTAGAAACTCTTTCCAATAAAACAATTTGGCCATCAATTCGAGATTGTAGTTCTGCTTCCATTCTATCTAAGTTGGCAGTCTTTTCTTCTACTTTCTTAAGCTTTTGATCAAGAGTCTTTTCCTTGACATTAAGATTCTCATCACGGAAATTTAAAGAATCCTCACGTCTAAGAATCTTAGTTTCTTGATCTTGTAATTCTGATTTCTTTTCTTTGATTTCTTTTTCAGCTTGAAGTTTCAATTCATAAGCTTGAGTCTTACCATCTAAAACAGCTTGCTTAAGAGTGTTTTTAGCTTGAGACTCAGCTTCCTCTAAGACTTTCTTGGCCTCATTTTTAGACTTGTTTAAACTAGACTTATTCACAAAAGCCATAATTACTAGTCCAATAATTAAACCAATTAAACCAAATAAAACGGAAGTAAAGTTAAAATCTGACATAACTTTTCCTCCTATTGCGAATTTATTAAAGGATTAAACAATCCTTTTCTATTGTATCTTAAATGACTATTTTTCACAATATGGGAAAATATGGGTTTTATCATATATTAACAATTTTAAAAAGGCACTTTGATGTGCCTAATTTTTTTATAAATTGAAGTTGTAAGATTTAGAAAAATCACCAAATGAATAAATTTCTAAACTTAGCTTACTTGTATTATAGATACAAGTATATTGTGTCTTACCTCTATCATTACCATTTGTTGGATCTTGAGCAATAAAGGCTAAAATATGTTTTGCATAGTCTTCTCTCATACCACCCTTATTAGTTCTTAAAAGAGCGGCTTTTATTGTTTCATCTCTTCCGCAGATTCCATGGAAACCATCATCCTTTGATACATAATGATTAGTGGCATGATTTATATCAATAACATTCATCTTGTTATCAACCCACTCTAGAAGTTTAGAAGTACCACTTTTATCAACAATCATAATATGATAAGCACTTCCAGGTCCTGTTGAAGTAATATTGAAATTATCTGCTAGGCCAATAGCTTCTTCTACCGTTTTACAATTATCTAACATAAGACGCATTAAAATAGGTGGAAGAAGTGTCTTTTTATTAGGCATCGTTGTTCTCCAATAGTCACAATGAGCTATCCAAGCCTTTTTATCAGCTGTATTAATGGCAATACCCTTATCCATTGCGTATATATAATCATTTAAAGGTAATTCTCCTTCTTTTTCTAATACATAAGGATTAACACCATATTCTAGTTTTTCTTTATATCCTTCATATGGTATTTCTTCCCAATCGGTATTAACCGTTAATGCCATAATACTAACGCCAAGTCCTTGATCATTGATTCCATCCATACATAAATAAGGCGCAAGTAAAACTGCTGACAAGTCGGTTTTACCATCATCTAAACAGCCATTGGCATATGATCCATTTTGATAATCTAGCCAATAAGCATCGCATACTCCAATTGACTTATATTTAGCCTGAGCATTCTTGTTTTCAATGATTAGATTTATACCAGTACGGGGATTGTGTCTATCATTATGCAAGAAATGACTATAATCATAGTTTCTACATAATAGATATTCACCATTTAAATTCTTAGTGAAAAAAGTGGAACAACCCGCATCAATTATTTTTAAAAGTTCAGGTGGCAATTTATAGTAATCATAATCACATACCATATGATATAAATAACCATCCTTATCTACCCTTTTAAGTGACTCTAATGATTTAAGCATACTTTCATCTTGAGCTAATAAATGTGGATTCATAGACCCTCCCTTTCTAAAGATTCTTTCTTTTCTTTATCAATATCCATATACTTAACAGTAATAAGCATGAATATTAATACAATACAAGGAATTAAACCAAGTAAATTACAAATTACAGTCTTAGTTGCAGTAGTTTGTGCTAACTTTAAAGACTCATCAAAACCTGCATGAGCTAGCGCAAAAGCCATAAGTTGGGTAACTAAAGCTTCAGCTAATTTACTTGCTAAGTTATCACCAGTAGACACCATTGCGTCAAGTCTACGATGATTTTGTATTTCCACAACATCAGAAATATTATTTCTATTTTGATTAAGCATGATAAAAGTAATTGTTGCCCCAAAGCCAACTGATATCGCATTGATATAAATGAAAACTTCATTATAAGGATTAGACATAAATACAAGCTTGCCTACAATTTGGCTTATTATGCCTAGATACATCGTTTTCTTTCTTCCTAATAATGAATCAATCTTAGGAGTAATAATTGATACAACAAGTGATACCACAAGATATGCAGCCAAAATTGGTGTAGCCTTACTACTAGATCCTAAAATATAAGCTGCATAATAATTGATGGCAGACATAATTAGAGTATTACATATACCATAACCCATGATATAGAACATATTCCATATCCATGATTTACATTTAAATAACATCTTATAAGTATCTTTGATAGAGACACTATCTTCATGTTCTTCTTTTTCCTTTACTCTTTCCTTTGAAGTAAAGTAATGGAATAAACAACCAAAGACACATAGTCCACCCATAAATAAAGCGGTAAAGAATAAAGCCTTTGCGTCACCTTTGCCTATAATGGCATTCTTTTCCTTTAAGCCACCAAATAATTTAACAAGTGGTGTTACCGCAACAGCACCAATACCAGAACCTAGACACGCTCCTAAAGATCTATATGAATTAATAGATTTACGATCATCATCATTATCACTTGCTAAAGCACCTAGGCCATTATAGACAATACCTCTAAAAGTATTAGCGATTTCATAAAAGAAAAACACTACTAAGCTGACAATAATAGCGCCAATTTGTGGCAAATTAAAATCAGTAAATAAAAGTACTGTTCCAAGAGCCCAAGGAATAGCTATAACTAGTAAATATGGTCTAATCTTTTCCTTAGACTTAAACTTTACATTACCCGCAAATACACCAATCAATGGATCATTTGTAACATCCCAAATAGTGCCAAGAGTCATCATTGTACCAGCGGTAAGTACAGGAATCTTTAAAACATTGGTTAAAAAGATTAAATAATATAAACTCTTAAAATTAAAAACGATATTGGCAGATGCAGAATATGCCATATATCCTAGCTTTTCTGGAAGCTTAACCACACTCTTATTATTTTCCATATGTCTCCTCCAAAAATATTTGATAATTCAATTGTAAATCTATTTTTACCTTTATTAGCAAACATTTAGCACAAGCACAAAAAAATCATCACTAATTGTGAAGTGATGATTAATTCGTTTTAATAAAAGATTAAAATTCCTTGATTACATATTCATTATCTAAAGTATCAATTAGAATCTTTTTAATATCAGGATTAGCGATGACATATCTAGCTAACTTAGATTCAATTTCTCTTTGAATATGACGTTTCATTGGTCTAGCACCAAACATTGGATCAAAGCCTTCTTTTGAAATCTTTAATAAAGCACTATCAGAAATCTTTAGTTCAATATCGCTATCTTTCATTCTTTCAACTAATTGATTAATGAATTTATTTGCGATATCTTTAATAATATTTTCATTCAATGGATTAAAGATTATGATTTCATCAATTCTATTGACAAACTCTGGCTTAAATTCATTCTTTAAAGCAGTATCATAACCTTCTTTCTTCTTTTTCTCATCTTTTTCAAAAGCGTACTCACTACCTAGATTACTAGTCATAATAATTACTGTATTCTTAAAGTCTACGGTAACACCCTTAGAATCAGTTATACGTCCATCATCTAGTATTTGTAGCAAGATATTAAAGACATCTGGATGAGCCTTTTCAATTTCATCAAGAAGAACGATTGAATAAGGCTTTCTTCTTACAGCCTCGGTTAATTGACCACCTTCTTCATAGCCTACATAACCTGGAGGAGCACCTATTAATCTAGAGACTGAGAATTTCTCCATGTATTCAGACATATCGATTCTTACAATCTTATTTTCATCATCAAATAGTTGTTCAGCTAAAGCCTTTGCGACCTCTGTTTTACCAACACCTGTTGGCCCTAAAAATAAGAAGGAACCAATTGGTCTATTAACATCACCAATGTTTGCCTTATTTCTAAGTATGGCATCAGATACAAGCTTTAAAGCTTCATCTTGTCCCATTACTCTTTCTTTTAAGATATCATCAAGCTTTAGCAGTTTTTCTCTTTCGCTCTTTAAAAGTTTAGTTGTATCAATATGAGTCCACTTAGAAACAACTTTGGCAATAGATTCTTCATCAACTACCTCTGATAACATATTGTCATCTTTATTAGCTTCTTTTGAAGCCTTTATTTTTTGTTCAAGAGAAGGAATAGTTGAAAACTTTAATTCTGAAGCCTTAGTATAATCACCAGCCTGTTCAGCATTTGTATATTCAAGTTTTGCCTTTTCAAGATCTTCCCTTAAAGTCTTACTTTGAATCAAAGTTTTCTTTTCTTCTAACCATTTAGCATGTAAAGTATTATACTTTTCATTTACTTCTTTTAAATCAGCTTGTAAATCTTCTAGTCTTTTTAAAGCCTTTTCATCATCTTTTTCTTTCTTCAAAGAAACTTCTTCAATCTCTAATTGTTTCTTTTTATGCTCAAGTTCATATAATTCTGTTGGCATAGAATCCATATCAACACGAGTTGCTGCACAAGCCTCATCAATTAAGTCAATAGCCTTATCAGGTAAGAATCTATCAGTGATATATCTATTAGATAAAGTAGCTGAAGCGATAATAGCCTCATCTTTAATAATTACACCATGGTGAGCCTCAAATCGATCTTTTAGACCTCTTAAAATAGAAATAGTTTCTTCAACACTTGGCTCATCTACTGTAACCTTTTGGAATCTTCTTTCAAGGGCAGCATCTTTTTCAATATATTGACGATATTCATTAAAAGTAGTTGCGCCAATACACTTTAATTCACCACGTGCCAACATTGGCTTTAAAAGATTAGCTGCATCCATGGCGCCACTAGTTTTGCCTGCACCTACTAGATTATGGATTTCATCAATAAACATGATTACTTGGCCATCTTTATCTTTAACAGCTTTTAATACCGATTTTAATCTTTCTTCAAATTCACCTTGATACTTAGCACCTGCAACAAGTGAGCCTAAGTCAAGTTCATATAATTCTTTATCTTTTAAAGAAGCAGGAACATCACCATTAAAGATACGCCAAGCAAGTCCTTCAACAATCGCGGTCTTACCAACACCTGGCTCACCAATCAATACGGGATTGTTTTTGGTCTTACGGCTTAAAATTTCAATTACTCGTCTAATTTCTTCATCTCGACCAATAACAGGATCAATCTTGCCTTCTTTAACATCAATAACTAAGTTACGTCCATATTTTTCAAGTGGATTAATGTTATTTTCATCATTTTGATTATTAATCATATTGCTTCCCCTTTCATTATTTATTTTCTCAATAAGTTGTTTTCTATTGAATTTGATATATTTTCTAAGTTGCTTAGAAATACTTGAATCATTAAATAGTTCACATACAAACAAATCTAAGGCGCCTAAGAATTTATCACCTTTTTCCTTAGAATTTTTTAAAGCTTCATTATAGCTTTCATACAAATAACGATTAATAGAAGGATCGCTATTACTATTATTACTAGGTAGTCTTTCTATTGCCTCATTTGTAGTAGCTATAAGTCTATTAATATCACACCCAAGCTCTGTTAATATCTTTCTGATATCATCATCATCAAAATAAGCTTTAAACATATGTTCGTCACTTATTTCAGGATTATGATAATCTTTACAAATATTAAGAGCCTTAATTAATATTTTTTGGAGTTTTTCAGTAACTTTTTCTAATTCCATAATCATCCTTTCTAGCACTGTAACATAAAGAGTGCTAAATCAAAATGTTTTTAAAGTAAGGATTTCTCCTTACTTAAAAGATTTCTTAAACTTATCAAATACTGATTCCTTACTACTTGTTCCTTGTAGTTTCTTATAAAGTTCTTTTTCATCCCTTGTTAGTTTTGTAGGAATCACAACCTTAATTATGCAATATTGATCACCAACTAGACTTGATCTTAGTGATTTAACACCATAGCCCTTTAGTCTTAATTTTTGACCAGGTTGGGTACCAGCTGGAATATTTAAAGAACAATCACCATTACAAGTAGGAACATCAATAGTACATCCTAGTGTTGCATCTATTGCGGAAATTGGAACTTCAATATAAATATCATTTCCTTCTCTTTGGAAGAAATCGTGAGGCTTAACAATAATTTCAATATATAAATCACCATTGTCACCACCGTTATAGCCTCTTTCACCATACCCTGCAACACGCACTTGTTGGCCAGTAGAAATACCAGCTGGAATATTAATTTCTACTTTCTCAGTAGCATTTACATATCCTTGTCCATTACATTCACTACACTTACTTGTAATCTTTTTACCACTACCATGACAATCAGGACATTCTACTACTGATTGCATCATGCCAAATGGTGTACGTTGTTGACGACTTACCTTGCCTTGTCCATTACAAGTAGGACAAGTTGTAATATCGCTAGCGCTTCTAGCACCTGTTCCATTACATTTAGGACACTTTCTATCAACACTTATTCTAATTGTCTTATTGACACCTTTAACAGCTTCCAAGAATTCAATAGACATTTGGACATATTTATTTTCACCTTTAACAGGTCCAGATCTTGCGCTTGAGCTTCTAGATCCAAATCCTGAGAATCCACCCATAAAGCTAGAGAAGATATCGCCTAAATCTTCAAAGCCTCCAGAGAAACCTTCAAATCCTGAAGAGCCCATATTACCCTCAAGGCCGGCAAAGCCATAGTTATCATAGATCTGTTTCTTTTGATCATCTGATAAAACCTCATAGGCTTCATTTATTTCCTTGAACTTTTCTTCAGCATCCTTAGCTTTATTTACATCTGGATGATATTTTTTGGCTAGTTTACGATATGCTTTCTTTATCTCATCACTACTAGCGCCTTTTGAAAGTCCTAGTACTTCATAATAATCTCTTTTTGCCATATTTATATCACCTCTTTCATATCAAAGAAGGAATTGCTTCCTTCTTTTAATTAATTCTTCTTAGTAAAATCAGCATCTACAACATCATCTGGATTGTCATTTGGGTTAGAACCATCTGGGTTCGAACCGGCATTTGAAGCAGCTTGTTGATACATAGCTTCAGACATTGCTTGAGCAGCCTTTTCAAGTTCATCAAGTTTAGTCTTTAAAGTATCATAATCATTATTGTCGATAGCTTTTTGAAGCTCATCTCTTAATTCCTTAACTTGTTTCTTTTGGTCTTCAGTAACATTTGGATTATTAGCTTCAAGCGTTGCATCGATTTGAGAAATGAAACCTTCAGCCTTGTTCTTTAATTCGATTTCTTCTTTTCTCTTTTCATCAGCATCCTTGTTTTCTTCAGCTTCCTTAACCATTCTATCGATTTCTTCATCACTTAAACCATTAGGATTAGAGATGGTAATATCTTGAGACTTGTTAGTAGCCTTATCAGTAGCTGATACATGAACGATACCATTAACATCAATATCAAACTTAACCTCAATTTGTGGAACACCACGTCTAGCTGGTGCAATACCAGATAATTGGAAGTTACCTAAAGTCTTATTATCGTTAGCCATTGGTCTTTCACCTTGTAATACATGGATATCAACAGCTGGTTGGTTATCAGCAGCAGTTGAGAAGATTTGTGACTTACTTGTAGGAATTGTTGTATTTCTAGGAATTAGTACAGTCATAACGCCACCCAAAGTTTCAATACCTAAAGACAATGGAGTTACATCTAGAAGTAATACATCATGAGGGTTTTCACCAGCTAAGATACCACCTTGAATTGCAGCACCCATCGCAACTACTTCATCTGGGTTAACTGACTTATTTGGTTCCTTACCAAGCTCACGTTTAACAGCTTCTTGAACAGCTGGGATACGAGTAGAACCACCTACTAGTAATACTTGATCAAGTTCACTAGCTGACATACCAGCATCCTTTAAAGCTTGTCTTACTGGAGTAACAGTTCTATCAACCAAGAACTTAGTCATTTTATCAAAGTTAGCTCTTGTTAAATCTGATTCAAAATGTAAAGGACCAGATTGATTAGCAGAGATAAATGGTAAAGAGATATGAGCTTGTAAAGTACCACTTAAATCCTTTTTAGCTTTTTCAGCAGCTTCCTTCATTCTTTGAAGAGCCATTCTATCAGCCTTTAAATCAATGTTGTATTGTTTCTTGAATTCATCAGCCATCCAATCAACAATTACATTATCGAAGTCATCACCACCTAAATGGTTATCACCAGCAGTAGCTAATACTTCAAATGTACCTTCTGACATATCAATGATAGAAACATCAAATGTACCACCACCTAAGTCAAATACTAATACTTTTTGTTCCTTATCAGTCTTATCGATACCAAAGGCAAGAGAAGCAGCAGTTGGTTCATTGATAATTCTTTCTACATCAAGACCAGCAATCTTACCAGCATCCTTAGTAGCTTGACGTTGCGCATCATTGAAATATGCAGGAACAGTAATTACAGCCTTACTAACAGGTTCACCTAGATAATCTTCAGCATATTTCTTCAAATATTGAAGAATCATAGCACTAATTTCTTGAGGTGTATATTGTTTACCATTAGCACTTACTTTTTCATTTGTGCCCATCTTTCTTTTAATAGAAGAGATAGTATCCTTATTTGTTACAGCTTGTCTTTTAGCAGCTTCACCAACAACGATTTCACCATCTTTGAATGAAACAACAGATGGAGTAGTTCTATTACCCTCTGGATTTGTGATGACCTTTGCTTCGCCACCTTCCATAACACTTACACAGCTATTAGTTGTACCTAAATCAATACCAATAATTTTACTCATTTTATTTTCCTCCTAATTTATTCACTAATTTTTACCATCGCAGCTCTTAGCACACGATCTTTTAACATATAACCTTTTTGTAATACTTCGATTACAACATTTGATTTTACTCCCTCTTTCTTTTCAACCATAATTGATTGTTCAAAATTAGGATCAAAATCTTTATTCAAACAATCTATTTCCTCAACTCCTTCATCTTTTAAAGATTTAATTAGTTGATCATAGACCATTTCAATACCCTTCTTAAGTCCTACATCACTTTCATCTGTACAAGCAGCCAGTGCTCTTTCTAGATTATCAATGGCAGGTAAGACTTCCTTAGCGAAACTTTGAATACGATATTTCTTATTTGTTGCGGCTTCAGCTTCAAGTCTTTTCTTAACATTTTCCGTATCAGCATAAGCCTTAGCATAAGCGTTCTTTAAACGATTAACTTCAAGCTTTAAATCTTCAATTTCTTTAAGAAGCTTATCACTTGCATCATCCACTTCCTTTAATTCATCATCGCTAGGATTTTCGCTTATTTCGCCTTCCTTATCAGATTCATCTATCTTAGAATCTTTTTCAAGTTCTTCTTTTTTATTTTCTTCCATCAAGTTTCCTTTCTACTTGTAAATATCTTCTAGAGCTTTTGATATTAAAGACATAAGAGATAAAACACGATTGTATTCCATTCTTCTAGGTCCTACTACCATCAGCTTGCCAAATTCCGATTTGGACAACTTTATATCAGCAGTAACGATTGCCATATCATCTTTCCATAGAAGCTCAGTTCCCTTTGGTGTTATAGCAGTTAACTCATTACCATTTTTTTCTTCTGTAACAATTTGTTTAAGCTTATCTGGATCATCAAATATCTTTAAGAGTTCTTTTAACTTTTCATTATCAGAATATTCTGGTTGATATATTAGATTTGAAGTACCAGAGAAATATAACTTTTCAGAGGCAAATCTAGTAAACGCTCCAATAAACGCATTAAACAACATTTCATGTCTTTTAACATTAGATACAAGTATAGGCTTAATTGATTCAAGCTTATCTTTTAAATCAGCGATTTGAGTACCCTTTAGACGATCATTTAAGATATCAGTACAAGTCTTAATATCCTCAGCTGAGACACTATCCTTAAAGTTAAATGTCTTATTTTCAGTATGACCAGTATTTGTCACAAAGACACATACAGCCGTTCTATCATCTAATGGAAATACCGCAATATGTTCAAGTGTTTGTTTATCCGCATTTGGACCAAGCACACCACTTGTAAGCTTTGTCATATCCGATATCATCTTGCAAGACTGTTTTACACAATCTTCAACATTCATATTTGAATCAGAGAAGATATTTGAAACAGCATATTTAACTTTATCATCAAGGCCTTTATCTAACAAATTCTCACAATAATATTTGTAACCCTTATTAGAAGGAATTCTACCAGCAGAAGTATGAGGCTTCTCTAGATAGCCTTCCGCTTCAAGTATAGCCATATCATTTCGAATCGTCGCACTTGAATAAGGCAAGTGATAATTCTCAACAAGTGTCTTTGAGGCAACAGGTTCAGCTGTATTAATGAATTCATCAATAATAGCTTTTAAGATTTCAACCATTCTTT
>CAVGFC010000066.1:0-13381 GCA_963628775.1 Acutalibacteraceae bacterium | reverse complement strand
TAATCCAAAGAAGGATTAGTTGTTATCGTATAAATCATAAATCAATTATATAATATTAGAATGAAAATTAAGAAATTATTTAGTGATTATAAAGGTTTAGACACCGAAATAACAGGCTTATCCACCAATTCTAAGACTGTTAAACCTGGTGATTTATTTATTTGTATAAAAGGAGCAAAAATCGATAGACACGATTTTATCGATGAAGCAATTAAAAACGGCGCTAGCTTTTTATTAACAAGTAAAGACGAAGATGTAGCAGTGCCTTATATAAAAGTTGCTGATGTCAATGCCATATATGAAGATATATATCGTAAATTCTATGATAACCCTCAAACCAAATTAACCTTAATTGGCATCACCGGAACTGATGGCAAAACCAGCACTACCACCATTATTCAAGAACTACTTGGAAATGATATCTGTGGCTATATTGGTACTAATGGTTATGCTTGTTCTAAGTTTAATAGAGAAACCGATAATACCACACCAGGCATTGAATCAATGTATAGAATATTAGCTGAATTTGTAGATGCAGGATGTAAATATGTAGCTATGGAAACAAGTTCTGAAGCCTTCTATTATGGTCGATTAAAGAATTTTCATTTTAGTATAGGAGGTCTTACCAACATTGATAAGGAACATTTAAATACCCATAAAACACTAGAAAACTACATTAATTGTAAAAAGATGCTATTTAAACAATCCGATATTTCAATTCTAAATAAAAACGATAAGCATTTCTTAGATGTTTCAAATGATTTAAATAACTATAAGACATATGGATATAGTAAAGATTGTGACCTCTATATCAAATCATTTAATGTAGAACCAAACAAAACAGATATTAGCTTTGTTTATGAAGGCAAACAATATGATATCGTTTCGCCCCTTCTAGGTAACTTCAATATTGAAAATCTAGCCTGTGCTTTACTTTCATGTTTAAACCTAGGCTTTGATATTAATGATTTACTTAAAAATCTGGATAAACTAAAAATAGATGGACGTATGACTTCTATTAACTGTGGTCAAGACTTCTATGTACTTGTAGACTATGCACATACTCCAAATGGCTTAAGCAGACTATTTGAATTTACTAATAAACTTAACGTAAACAAAAAGATTGTTGTTACGGGCAATGCTGGTGAAAGAGATGCAAGTAAAAGAAAATATGTTGGCAAGTTATGCTCCGATAATAACGATCATGTAATATTTACCTATGAAGATCCTCGCTTTGAAGACCCCTATAATGTTGTGAAAGATTTATGTGAACTAATTCAAGATAAGACAAATTATGAAACAGTTATTGATAGACAAGAGGCAATTGAAAAAGCCGTTAATATGGCAAATGAAAAAGACCTTGTCATGATACTTGGCAAAGGCAGTGAAGATTGGCAAGAAATCAAAGGTAAATTCATTGAATTTAGTGATGTTAAAAAAGCAAAAGAAGCAATTGAAAAAAGGTTAAATAAAGGGTAATGCTTATGCATTACCCTATTATTTATCTTTGATTAGCGTTATATTTCTTATTTAGCTCTTCTAATATCTTATTATGAGGAACATCAATATCACTAGCTTTTAAAGTCTTATTAGTATCTTCATATACAATATTTAAAGAAACAGACTTAAAGCCATCTTCTATATGTTCACCCTTATAGATATCAAATACCTTGATTGATTTAACCAAAGCTCCACCAGCCTTCTTAATTACTTTAATTAGTTCATCAGCCTTTATATCATCGCTTAAAACAATTGAAATATCTCTTGAAATTGAAGGATATTTATTAAGCACAGGTGCATGAGTCTTACTTGGTTTAGAATTAATTAATTCATCAAGAATTAATTCACAATAATATGTATCCTTTAGCTTTAGCTTTCCTTCAAATGTAGGATGAAGCTTGCCTAAAATACCAATTGTTTTATTGTTCATCTTAATCAAACAAGAAATACCTGGATGGAAATGAATGTCATCTAAATCATTTTCAACTACTTGAACTCTACCCTTTTCAAAGCCTAGTTTATCAAGTAGGCCCATTACAAGTCCCTTTAAAATATAGAAGTCAGACTTCATTTCAACATGCTTGATTTCACTATTTAAATAAGTTCCATTTAAAACAACACCAAGTCTTTCTTCAGCGTGGTCATCAAAATAAACTGAAGAAATTTCATAAATATTTACATTGTTGTTGTAGTGACCTAAGTTATAAGATAAAGTCTCAAGTAAAGAATTCATCAATGAAGTACGAATATACTTTCTATCTTCTGATAGTGGTGACATTAACTTAACTGCTTCGCCATTATCTAAAAGTGAATTATCTTTATAATTTTCCGATACTAAGGTATAAGTTCTAACTTCACTTAGACCATTATACATAAAGTAGTTTCTAATTGTACGTCTCATAGTTTGAGCAACAGTTAGTCTGCCTACAGTTTGAGGCATATAAGGAAGCGTAGACTTTAAATCATCAAAGTCAGTTAAACGACAAATTTCTTCATCGATATCTTCCCTAATTAAGATATCAGTTCTATAACTTGGAACCACACATTCAAAGTTTTCACCATCAGTTTCAAAACCAAAATCAAGGGCATTAATTACTTCCTTTACTTCATCAATTGAATATTTTTTGCCAATTAAAGTATTTAAATGACTCAAGCTTTCCTTTACTACAACAGGACTATAGTTATCACTTCCAGCCTCTATTGTCTTTTCTAGACCCTTGGCATCAGCGTATTTAATTAAAAGCTCTACTGCCCTATCCATAGCCTTAATTTGAGCAAGTGGTTCTAAACCTTTTGAATATCTAGCGGCAGCCTCAGTTTGTAGACCCAAACGATTGCTGGTACGTCTAATTTGTGCATGGTCAAAGCAAGCTGATTCAATTAAGATTGAACTTGTATCATCTAAAATCTTAGTTGCATCACCACCCATAATACCGGCAATACCAATAGGCTTATTATCACTTGTGATCATTAAGTCACCTTTTTCAATCTTATAAGTAACACCATCAAGTGCTGTATATTCGCAATCCAGATCATCTTTTACGGTAATATTTCTATTAGGATTACTTCTTAAATCATAGAAATGCATTGGTTGACCTGTTTCTAACATTACAAGGTTAGAAATATCAACTAAGTTATTAATGCATTTAATACCATTTGACTTAAGAATTTCTTTAATCCAATCAGGAGACTCTTTTATTGTTACTGAATTAACTACCTTAGCTAAGAAATGCGGACAATTTTTAGATTCTAGTTCTAGCTTGAAATTAGATTCTTCACCTACATTACTTGCACCTAAAAATTCAGGAAGCTTGCAAGGTCTTCTTAAGATAGCGCCCATTTCCTTAGCCATATAAAACATTGCCAAACAATCAGGTCTATTAGCGTAGATTGACATATCAAGGATGGTATCATCATAGCCTAATTTACTTAAAATATCTGTTTCACCAACATTGAAACGATCATCTAATTCTTCTATGCCTTCATGTGAGCAAGAATTATCATCTAATAATTCTTTATCAACCCCAAGTTCTAATAAAGAACATAGCATACCATTACTTTCTTGGCCTCTTATAACACCTTTTTTAATAGTGCCACCTGGAAGCACTGCTCCATCTTTAGCAACTATAACCTTAAGTCCAGCACGACAATTTGGTGCACCACAGACAATATTTAATACTTCATCACCTACATCTACTGTAGTTAAATGTAAATGATCAGAATCTGGATGATTGACACATGTTAAAACTTTACCTACAACCAAGTTAGTTCCTTGACCAATCTTGATTACTTCTTCTACTTCAAAGCCAGCTTTAACAGCTTTGTCCATGATTTCTTCAGTTGTTAAATCTTTTATATCAATGAATTTACTTAACCAATTTAAACTCAATTTCATATTTAATTACCTCTTTTAAAGCCATTTAAGAAACGTAAATCATTTGTATATAAGTCTCTTATATCCATGATTCCATATTTAAGCATGGCAACTCTTTCAAGTCCTACACCAAAGGCAAAACCTGTATATTTCTTAGAATCAATACCAGCTGCCTCTAAGACATTTGGATGAACCATGCCAGAGCCTAGTATTTCAATCCAACCAGTGCCTTTACACATTGCGCAACCCTTGCCACCACAATTATGACAAGTCATATCAACCTCAAAAGAAGGCTCAGTAAATGGGAAATATGATGGTCTAAATCTAATCTTGGCATCATTTCTAAACATTTGTTGAATCATTAATTCTAGTGTTCCTTTTAAATCGGCAACTGTAATATTTTCACCAATAACAAGACCTTCACATTGCATAAATTGATGAGAGTGCGTCGCATCATCATCATCTCTTCTATATACCTTACCAGGACATATTACCTTAATTGGAAGCTTGTCAGCATCTTTTTCAAGTACACGCATTTGAATAGCGGTAGTTTGTGATCTTAAAAGTCTATTAACATCAACATAGAAAGTATCTTGCATATCTCTTGCAGGATGACCCTCTGGTGTATTGGCACGTGTGAAATTATATTCATCATATTCAAGTTCTGGTCCTTCAGCAACGTTATAGCCCATACCAATAAAGATATCTTGAAGTTCTTCTTCTACCAAAGTCAAAGGATGAACAGTTCCTGTAACAGGTGTATATTCATCTAAAGTAATATCTACTTTTTCTTTTTCTAATTGGGCTTTTAAAATAGCGCTATCTAATACATCTTTTTTAGACTCTATAGCACTTGTAACTGAAACCTTTAAGTCATTTACAAGTTGACCAAACTTAGGCTTTTCCTCAGGACTTAAGTCCTTCATTTGGCTCATTAGACTTGTTATCTTTCCCTTTTTAGAAAGATATTCAATTCTAAGTTCTTCTAAAGTCTTTGAATCCTTAACAGCTTCAATAGCCTCTAGTGCTTCTTGTTTTAGTGTTGATAAATCATTCATAAATTTTCTCCTACAAATAAAAAACCGCGACTAGGAACGAAAAATCGCGGTACCATCCTAATTCAGCAATTGCTGCACTTATAACTATAACGCGTTACCGGGCAAATGCCACCTTAAAGAGTGAATTCACATATCTAGTTTAAGAAGGCTTTCACTATCCCTTCCTCGCTTTTAAACATCAATAAGCTACTATTTCTTTGTCGTTTTACCTATTAATAATAACATAAAAAGATAGGTTTCCCTATCTTAATACGTAAAGTTTAACTAAAACTTAAGCACCAAAATCTACTTTAATGCCAGGACCCATATTACTAGAAATTGTAACACCAGTAACATATGCACCCTTAACAGCAGCAGGTCTAGCCTTTAAAATTGCGTTTCCTAAGGCATTGAAGTTAGAAACTAAATCACTAGCTTCAAAACTTACCTTACCAAGAAGACAGTTGATGTTACCATCTTTATCAACACGGTATTCAACTTTACCTTTCTTGATTTCAGAAACAGCAGCAGCAACATTTGGTGTAACTGTGCCAGTCTTAGGATTTGGCATTAAGCCCTTAGGACCTAAAATCTTACCTAATTTACCAAGTTCGCCCATCATATCTGGAGTAGCAACGATTACATCGAAATCGAACCAGCCACCCTTAATCTTATCAAGGATTTCCTTATCACCAACATAATCAGCACCAGCGTTTTTAGCTTCTTCCATCTTAGCGCCTTGAGTAACAACCAATACTTTTTGGCTTCTACCAGTGCCAGCAGGAAGTACCATAGCACCACGGATTTGTTGATCAGCATGACGAGGATCAACATTTAATTTAAATGAAACTCTTACAGGAGCATCATATTTTACATTGCTAGTCTTCTTTACAAGTTCGAAAGCTTCAGCAGGTGAATACTTCTTGTTCTTTTCAATAAGACTTAATGCGTTATTGTAAGCTTTTGATCTTTTCATGATTAACCCTCCACTTTAATGCCCATGTTTCTTGCAGTACCTTCAATGATTCTCATTGCAGCTTCTACATCATTAGCATTTAAATCAGGCATCTTGTACTCAGCAATTTCTTGTAATTGAGCCTTAGTAATCTTACCAGCTGTAACAGTGTTTGGAGTACCACTTGCCTTTGAAATATTAGCAGCCTTCTTTAATAAGAATGCAGCAGGAGTTGTCTTAAGCACGAAATCAAAAGACTTGTCTTCGTATGCAGTAATAACAACAGGAACGATATCGCCATGTCTATCCTTAGTTAAGTCATTGAACTTAGTACAGAATTGAGGCATGTTAATACCAGCACTTGCAAGAGCAGGACCTGGTTTAGCTTGACCAGCTGCAAATTGCAACTTACAGATTTTAGCAACTTTCTTTGCCATATTTTTTCCTCCTTATGGTTGTGGGTATAACGGAGCAGTTGCACTCCTTCCACAGACTGTATTATTTTATGATTAAAACAAGCATTAATCAATAGTAAAAGTAATAATTTTTGAATCTAATCTATCTGAATCAATAGTCAAGTAAGCATCACCCTTACCACAGGTTTTAACATATGTGCCAACCATGCCGCCAGTTGAGGCGATTACATCTGGGCCAATGATTTCTAGATTATCAGAACAAGAAAAAGACAGAACCTCATTAGCGTAGTTAGCCAATTCATTATTTTCGTTTAATATTCTAATTCTTATAGCGCTAACATCATAGCTTTTGCCTTCTTTAAGTTCTTGACTAGATACTTTAACTTCCATATGTAATTTTTGAGATGGCCCTTTGACAACCGATTTAATAACTTTATCGTCTTTAATGGCATCAAAACGATATTTTGCGGCCTTATTACCCCAATTAGATAGATAGGTATTATAAAGTCTAGTAGCTTCAGTCATGGAAACATGATCAAATATCATAAGCTTAGCCAT
The DNA here is from genome assembly GCA_963628775.1 of Acutalibacteraceae bacterium. GTDB lineage: Bacteria > Bacillota_I > Bacilli_A > Erysipelotrichales > Erysipelotrichaceae > Colivicinus. Next base: position 6,541 of record CAVGFC010000066.1, on the reverse strand, counting down.
CTTTAATTTATAGATAAATGGTAAATTATCTACACCATATTTAAGGCAAGCAAGTAAACATTCCTTGATTTGATCAGCTGCTTTTTCACTGTAGTGTTCCTTTTTCTTGATTAAATCACCAATCAAGTCATCTATTTCAAAACAAGGATGAGGAAGATAACTATAATTATTAGAAGGATAAAATTCTTTTATAAATTCATCATTCTTATATAGCTTAATAGAATCAGCATTAGAGAAAACATAGATATCTTTATTCATGCCTCCTGGATACTCGCCTATTTCCATAGAGCTAGATACTTCTAAAACGGGGTTCGAATCTCCTTGGGAAGCATAAACATAAGCAGCCATCTTTGGATTTCTAAAGTAATCAAGTACACCATGGTAACAGATTGTATCACCAGACCCAAAGTTTTCATGGGTATTATAGTCAAACATACACCAGCCAGTACCACCAGCAACTCCATCTTTCTTATAGATATCATTTAAGACCTTCATATGACGCAAAGCATGTTCACTTCTATGTGAAAAATCATCAATAGACTTAGTTGGGAACATATGACCATTAAATTCAGAAATATAATAAGCCTTGTTTATATCACTTGTGCCAGACCTTTTATTGATGATGCCATCATTTTTAAAGTTACCCGCAAAAGAGAAATCATTAAAAGAATAAACATCTTCTAACAAATTTGATTTTCTTAAAAATCTAACTCCACTAGTTTGACGGAACTCATCAAGTTTATGGGCAAGCTTATTGGTCATGGAATAAAATTCATCATCATCTTGTGATTCATTGATTCTAACGCCCCATAAAATAATAGAAGGATGATTACGATATTGAAGAATCATTTCCGCTACATTTAATAAAGCTTGTTTCTTCCATTGTTCATCACCTATATATTGCCAACCTGGTAGTTCTGTAAAAACAAGTAGTCCTAGTCTATCACAAGCATCAATGAAAGCTTGAGATTGGGGATAATGAGAAGTTCTTACAACATTACAACATAGCTCTTCTTTTAAAATACGTGCATCTAACACCTGCATTGAATCTGGCATTGCATAGCCAACATATGGGAAAGATTGATGTCTATTAAGTCCTCTTAGCTTTAATAATTCGCCATTTAAATAGAAACCATCTTTTCTAAATTCAGCAGTTCTAAAACCAACGCTAGTCTTAAATTCGCTATTGTCCATCTTAACGCTAAGTTCATATAACTTTGGATTATCAACAGACCATTCTTCGATGTTATCAATCTTTAATAAATAATGAATATCACGACTTAATTTTTCACTATAAATCTTTTTCTTTCCATCTTTTAGCTCAACCTTTATTGTATCGGCTAATTCATCACCATTATAAGCAAGACTTAAATCTAGATAATAGCCATCTTCCTTTTTAACAGGATAAGCATATACATCTTCAATAAAAGAGTTAGGCTCTATCTCTAGATATACATCACGATAGATACCACCATAACATAAATAATCAATAGAACCACCAAATGGTGGAATATTTAAAGACTCATGACTATCAAGCTTTACGACAAGTAAGTTATCTGCCTTCTTCTTTAATTCAGAAGTGATTTCAAACTTAAAGGCCGTATAGCCACAATTGTGTTCACCTAATAACTTGCCATTTAAATAAACCTCAGCCTTATGAGCTGCACCCTCAAAGTTAATAAATACTCTTTTATCAGCATATGAAGCTAGACATTTGATATTGGTTCTATATCCCGCAATCATTTGATAGCTATCTTTATCAACATAGTTAAAAGGAACTTCTTTTAAAGTATGAGGTATTCTTACCTTAGGAAATCTACCCTTGCCTTGTAAGAAATCTTTAGAAAATTCACTAGTAAAAGTAAAACTATTATTTAAATACTGTCTCATAATTCAATCAAAACTTCCCTTTCTTCCCCTTCATCTTTATACTTAACACAAACAACATTATTATCAAGTGATACGCTTGTCGCCTTATTTTTTAGATTAATGATTTTCTTATAGAACTCTTTCTTATTCTCATCATATTTACTTGCGTCATCACTCATAAATAAAACTGAACCAAATAAACCATTAATAATTGCCAATTTCTCTTTTTCTTCTAAAGTCAAAGAAACATTTTCATCCCTTAAAATAAAGACATCAGGATCATTTAAGAAAGCTCTGCCATCAAGTTGTCTTCTAAAGATAGTATCAACCATTGTCCGTTTTGTAGAATTTCTTTCCATATGCATGTTTTTCATATAGAAAACATCATCATACTTAAGTGAAACATCACAACCAATCCTACAATAATCAACTCTACCAAAGGCACTAGCCAAAGGTACTCCACAACCTAGTATTAATTTATCAGCACATAACTGTCTTAAAAGTTTCATGCCATCAGCCATGATTTGTCCTCTTGGCTTATCTTTTCTATTTAAGGCACAGGCACTATATAAGAAATCAAGTTTAACTAGGTCAAAGCCCCAATCATTAAACACTGTATCAAAGACTTGTTTTAAGTATTGTCTAACTTCTACCTTATAAATATCAAGGCCATAAAAACCACTCCAGTTGCAACCACAGATATAAGGAGCACCAGTTTCATCTTTCACAAACCAATCAGGATGTTCCTTAAATAGTTTTGATTTACTTTCACCACTAAAAGGTGCCAACCACAAACCAGCCTTATATCCCTTATCATGTATTTTATCTACAACTTGGCTTAAGCCACTTGGAAACTTCTTTGAATCTACATCCAACCAGTCACCAACATAAGTTTCATAACCATCATCAATTTGGAAAACATCAATATCACTATCTAATTGTTCAATTCCTCTTAAATCATTTTCAATAGTAGATTCTGATATATTTTGGTAATGATTGTACCAAGATGTATAACCCTTAACAGGCTTACATGTTGGCTTTTCAATGTTCATTAATTCAAAGTATTCATCAAACACTTCATCTTCTTTACCATTTAAAACACAAAAATCAATAGCGGTAAAAGAATCAAAAGCCTCATAACCTCTTAAATCTGGTTTGATAATTATCTTATCATGGTCATAGATAAAACAAGTAAATGCGAAGTCTTCATTTAAAGAACCAAATAAACGATAATCGCTATCATTTCTTACATATAAATATGACCAACCATGGTTATAACCTGATACATTAGGATAGTTAGTAAAATTATAGTCACCATACCTATCGAAATGAAATTTCTTAAGCGCCAATGGTTTTAAAGGAATCTTATTGATACCAGGATTTCTAGTATGCTTATCCGCTTCATAAGAATAAGTCCAGTCTTGATAACCATTGAAGAAGATACGATCATCTTCTTCTAGTGGAAAATCATTTTCTAGATATATTTCATCAATTATGATTCTATTTTTAGGATAAACTTTTAAAGTTATACGTTTATCATAAACCTCAATGAAATAACTGACATTATCATCTTGATCGCTTATTTTTAAATCTACATCAGACCTTAAAGTATATAGAGTATTGTTTAAATAATATTTAATAGTTAGTAACATTTTATTTCACCTTATAGAAACTGCGATTATCCATTGCGAATATCCTTTGTGAGAACTCACCAGGTTTTACATCGTTTAATGCCTTATTAATTATCTCAACCTTGGCATCAATATTATCGATATAAGTTAAAAGTTCTGCCTCAAGTGTTTCTGGTAAAACTGGAGAACCATATTCATATTGGCCATGATGAGAAAGTATCATATGCCTTAAAACCATAAGCTCTTCACTATCTTCTAGTTTTAATTCTTTGCCTATTTCTAATAGTCTTGCATCCATTATCGAAATATGTCCAAGTAATTTACCACTTGTAGAATATTCTGATACAAAAGGACTCATAAATTCTTCTATCTTTCCTAAATCATGTAAGATAACTCCTGCAAGTAAATAATCTTTATTGACTGTTGGATATATTTCACATATCGCTAAAGCGAGCTTAATCATACCTGAAGTATGAGTGGCAAGACCACCAATGAAGTTATGATGAATCTTACTAGCAGCAGGATAAATATAGATATCATTACTGTAGTAATTTAACATTGCGGTCACAATACGCGAGATATTATCATTTTTAATTTGGTTAACCCCATCACCTATATTGTTTCTTAAAACATCTTTAGGAATTGGCGAAGCACTAACATAATCTAACATATCGATATCATTTTGGCTTATCGGTAATACTTTAATTACTTTAGCCTGTAAATTATTTCGATACATATTGATTTCTAAGTCAAAATTAAATACCTTACCAGTACATAGTATCTTTTCGATTTCACTTTTTACATCCCACATCTTAGCGTCAATTGCCTTAGAAGAATCTTGTAAAGTAAGTGATAAATAAGGAGCGCCAGAATTAGTCACCCCCTTTGTTAAAGAAGATACTAATAAATTAGTATTAACATGATCACCATCTTTAAAATCTTTTACTAATACTTTTTCCATATACTATAACTCCATTTCATTAATCAAAGCATATATATCATCAGCTACAAAGCCCCTAGAAGCTAGATATAAATAAACCTTATTTCTAAGTTCTGTATCTTTAAACTTTTTTTCATATTTCCTTAAAGCCTTACTAGCCTCTTTTCTAATTAGTTCTTTTTCTTGAAGCATACTATTAGAAAAATCCAAAGTACTCATAGCTTGTTTAGATAATTCATAGTCAAAGCCATCGTTTAATAACTTTGCCATAATCGCTTTCTTTTTAGCATTATATGACTTATTAGTAATGCTGCGTAAATACTTTTCAGCCCTTTTTTTACAAGCTAATAAATCACTATCATTTTCATCAATTAAGACGCTATCAATTGTTTCTTGATTTATGCCTGCTTGAATTAGTTTCAAAGACATCTTACGCTTTGAATAAAAATTAGACCTAAATGAAGTCACCTTTGATAAAGCATAACGATAATCATCTAATAAACCTTTTTCAATCAACAAATCAATAATTAATTTCGCTTGATGATAATTAACATCATATTTATGATACAAATAATCATACATTTCTTTAATAGAATAATCACTATTAGCTAAGCGTTTTAAACAAGCTCGATAGGCAATTGGATATATTTCTAATTCTTTAAATAAAGAAAAATTCAATTTAGAAAAACGACTATTTTTTCTAAGACCCAAAGCGGAATAAGCATCTAAAGCAATAGTTAATTTTTCTTGTTCATTAGAGAAACTAGAAAGTGTTAATAATACACAGTTATCTTTTAAAGTCGTCTTAATTATTGAATAAGACTCCTTATATTCCTCAATTGCTTCTTTATAGATTCTAATCGATTCATCACCAAATGTTTCAGCATCATATTGAGCAATTGATGAAATACATATTTCCTTTTTGTTTTCTAATTCTTCTTTTGATAAAGAATTAAATTTTTCAATAGCACTATAGATATCATCCTTAAAGAAGTAACCATTTTCCCCTTCCTTTACAATATCTTCTAGCACTTCATCAAAGTGGGCCAAAACCATTAAACCAGAAGCTAGAGCTTCTATATAGGTCATACCTTGAGTTTCACTTGTTGAAGCACTGATAAAGCCATCAGCTGCTCTATAGTAATTAGGTACATCAACAAAGGGTTTTTTGCCCATAAAATAAATGCAGTCATTTAAATCAAGTGAATTACTTAAGTCCTTTAATTCATTAAGAGAAGGTCCATCTCCTATTATCATTAATTTAATAGCTAGATTATTTTCTTTTACTTTCTTAAAAGCTTTAATGATTGAATCAATAGATTTTTCTTGAGCAATTCTGCCTACAAAGACAAGTAATTTCTCATTGTCTTTTAGATTTACTTCTTTTCTAATTTCTTTTACTTTTTCAAAGTTAATATTCTCATCCTTAAAACGATCAAGTTCTACACCTGTTGGCACAATATCAATTGGCGTTTTAACACCATATGAAGTTAGCATTTCCATGGTCTTCTTAGATGGTGTAATTAGTTTTACACAATTATCACAATATAATTTAGACCAAGAAACAACTAGCTTCTTTAAACCCTTATCTAAAGTCTTTGAATCAATAAAGTTAACATAATGGGTATAATCTTCATAAGTTGTATGATAAGTTCTTACAAGTGGTAGTCCTAAGTTAGAAGCCACAATATTGGCAAATATCCCTACACCAAATTCAGTTTCTGCATGTATTAAATCTAAATTTAAAGATCTTAATTCATCAATATATAAAAAATGTAAAGGACTAGCCAAGGCATAGCCATATAATTGTTTGACTTCAATACCTGGTAATCTTATTATCTTGCCCTCTTTTTTAACTTTAGTATGTCCCTTATATGTACAGATAACATAGGCATCATGGCCATTATCTTCTAGTTTCTTTCTTAAAAGTTCAACAGAAGAAACTACCCCGTTGATATCAGGTAAATATGTATCTGTAAAAATTCCAATTCTCATTACTAAATTATATCAACAAAAAAGGATGATTTATTATCATCCCCTTAAATTTTGCCAAGTAATTTAAACATTTCCTTCTTATAAACTTCAACACCTGGTTGATTAA
>CAVGFC010000065.1:0-24658 GCA_963628775.1 Acutalibacteraceae bacterium | reverse complement strand
ATAATAATTTTACTATCAGAGCTAATAATTTTCAATTGACTATATTGGCTTATTTATGAAATCTTAGCACAATTAGATTGGTCATTTTTCAACTTTTTTATCTTATCATTTTGATAAGATAAATGATAAGATAAATGATAAGATAAATGTTCTTGATGAACAAATCATCAATTTATTAAAAGATAATAAATATTTAAACATTCCTGAGCTTTCCAAAGAAACAAATAAATCAGAACCAACAATACATAGACACTTAGACAAATTATGTAACTTAAACTATATTAAAAGAACAGGCTCTAGAAAAACAGGCTTTTGGGAAGTTTTAATATAAGCCAATTATGTTGACTCAAGTACTCATATTTGATAATATTATTAGGCAGTTTAGTGACGCATGTAAAGTCATAAAGAAGCGCGTTAATAGCCCACTTGGGAATATAAGTAGCCTAGCGTTAATGGGTGAACATTGCATATTAACACATCTATATGATGATTTACACCTCTAACTGATTGCTACAGGAGGAAAAAAATGGCAAGAAACACAGGACCAGTATGGCGTATATCTCGTCGTCTTAACTTCTCTATCCTTGAAACAGGTGAAGAGTTAGCTAAAAGACCATATATCCCAGGTCAGCACGGTAGTGCATCAAAGAGAATTAAGCTTTCAAACTACGGCTTACAACAAGCTGAAAAGCAAAAGATTAGAAATCTTTATGGCTTAAATGAAAAGCAATTCTACAACACTTATTTAAAAGCTAGTAAGATGGAAGGTGTTACAGGTACTAACTTACTTGTATTATTAGAATCAAGATTAGATAACCTTGTATACCGTATGGGCTTTGCAAGAACTAGACGTGGTGCTAGACAACTTGTAAACCATGGCCATATCTTAGTAAACGGAAAGAAAGTTGATATCGCAAGTGCAAGAGTTATGCCTGGATCAACTATTGAAGTAAAGGAATCTTCTAGAAACATGGCTAGTATCGCTGATGCTTTAGAAGCAACTGTATCATTCAAGGATTTCGTTGAAGTTGATAAAGAAAACAAAAAAGGTAAATTCGTAAGACTTCCTGAAAGAAAAGAACTTAACCAAGAAGTTAAAGAATTACTTGTTGTCGAATTCTACTCTAGATAATAAGTTGATAAGAAGACTTAATAAAGTCTTCTTTTTTTATGCATTTAAAAAGGCTTTTACAAGCCTTCTTTTATTTTAGATATCCATTTCCTTTTTTATAATATCAATCACTTTTTCAATAGACTTATCTAAATCATCATTAACGATATGGTACTTATAAACCTTGCCACTTTCAATTTCCTTTTGGGCAACATCAATACGCTTATCAATAGTTTCTTGTTTTTCAGTACCCCTACCACTTAAACGCTTCTTTAAGTCATCGATACTAGGTGGTAAGACAAATATACTAACTGCGTCCTTACATTTATCAATTACTTGTAAGCCACCTTGAATATCTATTTCTAAAATTACATTCTTTCCTTCATTTCTTTTTTGTTCAACATATTCCCTAGGTGTTCCATAATAATTCTCAACATATTTCGCATATTCTAGAAACTTGTCATCTTCAATAGCTTTTTCAAATGTTTCCTTATCAACAAAGAAATAATCCTTGCCATCAAGCTCCCCTTGTCTTGGCTTTCTTGTAGTCATTGAAACTGAAAAAACTAAGTTTAAATCATCATTTTTTAATACTTCATGCAAGATAGTACTCTTGCCAGCCCCACTTGGTCCACTATAAACAATAAGTAATCCTTTTTTCATATTACAACCATTTTACTACTAAAAAAATTAAATAAAAGTATAATTAATACATGGCAATTGACGGAATTATATTAAGCAAAGTAAAAGATGATTTATGTAGTCATCTTCCCATAAGAATAAACAAAATAAATTCTACTTCAGATACGGAAGTAGTCTTTAATGTCCACGCTGATAAAATAAGAACCAGTTTAGTAATCTCTTTACATAGCGTCTATAATCATATCTCTTTATCAAACGAAAATTATAGTGACTTTGAAGAGCCATCAACATTTGTAATGGTACTTAGAAAACATATTACTAACGGCATCATTACTTCCATTGTTCAAAATGAATACGATCGTTATTTACTTTTAAATATTAGGGCCCTTAATGATTTATATGATGAAAAAGAATATATCTTAAGTGTTGAACTAATGGGCAAATACGCAAACCTTATCTTAATTGATAAAGAAACCAATAAAATTATTGATGCCCTAAAGAAAATACCACCTTATTTAAATAATAAACGTACCATTTTACAAGGCGCTAATTTTGAAATACCTGAATCACAAAATAAGAAAGATCCTTATAATGATTTATTGATTGATTTTAATGAATCACTTGTAAAACAAGTACAAGGCTTTTCTAAACAACTAGAAGAAGAAATAAGATTTAGAATCAGTAATGGTGAAAAATATGAAGACATTATAAAACAAATCAAACAAGCAAATTCTTTATATATTTCAAGTAATAATGATTATCATGTAATACCATTAACTTATTTAAATCTGCCTTACAAAGAAGTATCCATTCAAAAAGGCTTTGATATTCTATACTACAAAGCCAATGAAAAAGAAAGAATTAAAACCGTTACCGAAGACATCTATAAATTTGTCAAAAGACAAATCAAACATTTTGAGACAAAAGTAAATAAATTACAACAAAGCTTAATCGATTCTGAAAATCTAGATGAAGACAGGGAAAATGGTGAACTTCTTTTTACTTATTCAAATCTAGAAACAAAGGGCTTAAATAAAATCGATATTATTGACTATAGTGGCAACAATAAGACAATTAAACTAGACCCTAAGCTATCTATTAAACAAAACGCCAATAAATACTTCACTAGTTATACTAAGAAAAGAAAAGGTAAAGTATATATAGAAGAACAACTAGAAATAGCTAACAGAGAACTAGAATATTTTAATGCCTTAAAGGAACAACTTGATATCGCAACTTATTTAGATGCCCTACAAATTAAAGAAGAATTAATTAAATATGGCTATATAAGAAAGAAAGTTAATAAACAAAAGAAAAATAAAAAAATTAACCTATATCAAGTTGAATACAAAGATTGTCTTATTACCTTTGGCAAAAATAATACCCAAAACGATTATTTATCCTTTGACTATGCTAAGCCAAATAATATGTGGTTTCATGCCAAAGACTTTCATGGAGCCCACTTAGTAGTAAATTGTGATAATCCAAGTGAAGATGTACTTAGAATGTGCGCAAATCTTGCAGCCTACTTTTCAAATGGTAGAATGTCTTCAAGTGTTCCCGTTAATTATTGTTTAGCCAAAAACCTAAAGAAAGTAAAAGGAGCCAAAGCTGGTTTTGTGACTATTAGAAACTACAAAACCATCTATATTGACCCCTATTTAGATGAAAGCATCGTTATTAAATCTATTTAATATTTAAGAGTTTCTTAAATTCTAAGGAACTCTTTTTTAATTTATCTTCTAAAAGATAATGATAAACAATATTTAAAATTCCAAAAGTAATAGTCGCAATTAAACATGTCAACATTAAAAATATCTGTTGAGAATCTGGACTATTATCATGATAGTTTATATTTTCATAGGCTGAATCAAAATCATAAGTATTAACACTGCTTTTTCTAAGCACCACAAAGTCGCCACTTTCTTTACTCATAAAACTAACGCTATCGCTAGACCAAATAGTCTTGCACTTAACAATATCACCATTACTATCTAAACGATAAACAGTATAAATATAATTTGGATCCATATCCTTAGGTTTTATAGAATAAATAAGCGAAGCGTTTTGTTTAGTTTTAAGCATGTTTAATGAATAATCAACATTAAAATATTCAACAACTTCAAAGCCATATGCTAAACCAATTTCTTCTAAAGTTTTTTTAGCTAAATGATCAATACTAGAAACATGAACATAATAAGTATCTTTAAATAAAGGATTTTTATTAAACTTTAATTTATTTAAAGCTAAACCCGACAGTGATAAGTCAATATCATTGGCAATTACAACATAGTTAGTACTAGCTTTATTAATACTTAACAATATATTGTCTATATCTCTTAAAGATTCAAAAGAAATATCATAATCAACCTTATTGATATCTTCCACAATTGTATTAAGCTCACTTAAATCATAAGTTCCATTCTCTTTATAAGACTTAATATTTTTATCAATTAAATAATCAAGATTATCTCTAATATCTTTTAATTCACTAGATATTTCAATTGTTTGACTTACACTTAAACCACAATAACTAATCAATATGTCTTGATCACCAACAACACTACTATCAAAACCACTAATCATTTCTGAAGTGATTGGTATAACCTTACTTGTACCATCTATATATCTTATTTTGATATTGGCATTTTTCAAATTAATTGGCTTATTAAGCTCAACAGTTGTATTTTCAAATTCATTTATTTCGATTTTTTTTATTTCCTTATATATTGCCTTATTATTATCATCAAACTTTAGAAATTCATAGCCACTTTTAATAGGTCTAAAAGATACATCACTTCCACTTAAACATAAGATATCTAAACTATCTTTTCCAATAAAAGATCCACCATCTAAATCATAGCTAATCGATTCCAAATTATTTTCATGCATCCTATCGCTATTTAAAACAAGATCAATATTATCCTTATTGATATAGGCAACACACTTTTTATAGTCATATTCATAATCACTAGAATCGCTAAAGTCTAGTTGCACCTTATAGGCATCTTCCGTTTCACTCAAGATAATCAAAGAATAATTATATAAATTAGATAAACTAGAAACTTCTAAACTTAATGATTCATCGCTATAAAAAGTTAATTGTTTGAGATTAAATATAATTCCCAGGCAATAGCTATTTAAATCCTTATCATTTATACTATTATCGATTTTAAAATAATTAGCCGCAACCTTTTCTCCATAATAAGCATCATTACTATTAAATAAGTTATAGCCTGATAACTTATCACCCATATAGGTTCCTGCATATAAAGAACTATAAGTATTGCCATTTTGATTAGATAAGATATATTTATCAAAAGTATAAACAGAATTACTTATAGAATTATAAGCATCCTTATTTCTTTCTTCATTATTATCATAGGCATTATTTAAAAAAACATCATTTTTACTATAAGCCTTATAATTCTTGCCACTAGAACTATCCAAGATTGAAATAGCTAAAGTATTTAAAGCGTTAGTCCCATATATATTTTGATAAATAAAGAAACTATCTAATTCACCATAATATTGTGATTTATTCACCACATCATTGGCATTATCATTGGCCTTATCATCATAGTAATCTAGTTTACCCTCAATCTTTAAAACATTAGTAAAATAATCATTTATTTCTTCATAAGAATAATTACTTAAAGATCTAAAAGGTAAATACATATAATAGTTGTAGTAAGGTTCATTATAATTAATGGCATTTTCATATGTGCCACTTAGATAATCATCACTCATGGTCTTAAAATCATCATAAAAATAATGACCATCATAACTATAATAATCTGTGTCTTCTTTTAGATAAGAAGGTGCATAATCAATGATATTTGTATAAGCATAGAAATCACTGCTTAATTGACTCTTGATTAAATGCGTTAATTTGCCATCAATGTTTCTATATAAAGAAAGCCTAACATTTAAAGAATTAATTGGACGCAAAATCAAGGAATCAAAACTGGTATAGCCAAAATCACCGCCATAGACAAAATAAACATTATCATTACTTTGGCCAATATAAACACCATCAATTCCATAACAACCATTGATAGAAGTTACATCATTTCTAATAGTTGACCTATAACCTACATTTAAAGTACAGGCATCATTTGTCTGAAACTCAACGATACCATATTCCATTTTTAAAACAGTATCATTTTCATATAAAACTAAATTGTCATATTCATCTATGTTTTGTTCATAGAAATAATTAGCTGAACTTAAAGAATCAAAAGTCTCAATTACTTCATTAGTTGTATCATCAACTACCCTATATATGTCTTCGCCATAAATGTCAAAAGCCGTGATTATAAAAACCACAGCCATCGAAGTGGCAATACTTAAAACTCTATTAAATATTTTCACCACTAAATTTTACAATATTCCTAAAAAATATACAGTGTTTTAAAATTCTTAAAATTAAACTCTCTTAAAGGAACATCCCTTTTAAGCGCAATCTTCTTCTTATTATCCATAATATAAGCCTTATTAATATCTACATAATAGATATCCTTCAACAAAACAAAGTTTTCTATAAAACTTAATCTTTGATCAAACACAACTTCAAAAGTCTTATTTTGTTTAACCACAATAAACCTTAATATTATCTTGTTCATATTGCCACCTTTAAAACTCTTCCCTTATTACCCTTTAATAAATAGGCAAAACCATCTTGTAAATCTTGTTTCTCATCAAAGTAGAATAATCTTTGTCTAAATAAACCACCTTGTAGCCATAGGATCCCATCATATTTATCATCTTTTAAAGAGATGTCATATAAAGAAACAACAACATTATCATTTTCTTTAAATGCTTCTTTGTATTTATCTAGTAGTTCCTTATTATCACCAGTAATTAATAGTTTTTGATTCTGATTTAAATTAACCTTTGACCTTGTTTTTACATCAATACCCAATACAGAAGAATCCATCTCTATCTTATCTGGAACATAATCCATAAATGCTTCAAGTTTACAATCATTTATTTTAATATCTTCAATAATACTTGGCACAAAACCAATTAAAGTATCCTTTTGATAATATGACTTATTCAAATCACAAGGTGTACAAGAAAAGATATTTAATAAATCTTGTTTATCTTTATATTCAATTACTAATCTTTCATCAAAACAATTCAACAACCTAAAATTAATCATTGTCTGCTTACTTAAACAAATTATATTGATATTGGATGTTTCTTTTCTCTTAAGTAAAGAAATTAAACTTACATTGACATCTTCAATATAAGAACTTAAACAATTATAATCTTCAATTACTAGTGTTAAATTATCTTTTGTCTTTAATAACTTTTTAAACAAATAATCAATATCCTCAACTTGATCATAGGTTAAAGAATCACTAATATATTCATTCATATACTTATGAGCACCAATAACGATAGTTTTCCTACTTAGTTGATTAAGTATATTATTTATTTCATTTTTTCTTGTTGAACAAATAATAATATTGTCCCTTTCATCCAAGGCAAGAATATCTTTTTTATTATGAAGATAATCATCAATTTGACCAAAGATAAGCTTGTTTTCATGAAGTTGATATTTATCCCTTAGTAATTCATTTGTAAGAGAGTCAGGTCGTTTAAAATCTAAGCACTTTACTTCTATATTCAAATTATCGGTTGTTTCAATTATCTTACTTGTAACATATGAGGCAATAGATTCTCTGTTTCCTTGTTTATAAGTTTTCTTTGATAGAATATTTAATTGATTATCAAGTAAGGCAACCTCATAATCATCTTTATTATGAACATCTTTTTTACTATAGAAACTCTTGGCAAGGCTTAATTCATCATCAACAGACAAATAAAACTTACCAGGTTCATTAATATAAGCTGCATCTTTTTGTTTAATAATATCATTTGAATCCTTCTCACTTAATACCTTTAAGGCAATCTTAAAATGGGAATTAGACCATATCTCATCATCTATCGCCCCATTTGGCCTTTGGGTTGCCAACAGTAAATGTAGACCTAAGCTTCTACCAATTCTTGAAAAAGAAATTAGTTCTTTAATGATTGTTGGATTTTCTTTTTTAAGTTCAGCAAACTCATCAACCACAATCAATAAATGCGCAATCCCAGGAAGAGAAAAACCCTTATAATCATTATCAAGATAATCATCTAAAGACATGATAGAAGTCATTGTCTTTTCAGATAGTTCCTTAAATAATTTTTGACGATACTTACACTCTGAATCAATTGAGACAATAAGTCTTTCAAAAGCTGAAGGCTCTAAATTATCAATGGAACCTATAATATGTGGTAAACAATGATTGTTGTAGGACAAAGACTCCTTTATACCACCACCCTTATAATCAATAAGAATGATATTTAAATAATCTGGCCTATATCTTATACATAAAGAAAGTAATAAAGAAATAATCAATTCTGATTTACCAGAACCAGTCGATCCTCCGATTAGTCCATGAGGACCCTGTCCTTTTTCATGTAAATCAAAAGACAATAACTCATTTCCACTATAGGCAAAGTCCGCTCTTAAACCGCTTTGTGTTTTATTGTAGTATGAAGCTATATCATAATTTTTAAACACTTCATTAAAACCGATTTGTTTTTTGTCATTATCTACTTTTTGATAATTAGCCAAAATATCTGTGCATTCCTTAAATTCAATAGGATATTTAAGATATTTAAATTCAATATTACTTTTATCGTGAATAATGCCCTTATCTTCATATTCAATAACTATTTCACTATCTTTATAGATGTCTTCAATGCTGGAAACAAAATAGACTACACAAATATTGGGATTATTAAATTTATATTCAATCTTATCATTTATAAATAAGATAAGTGGTTTATCAATACAAGAATTATTTAAATCATGAAGCTCCTTAGCCTTATTAAATGTGAGCCTGTTATTATTTCTAATTATTTGCGGTATATTGAAGAAATCATTAAATTCATCCAAGTTCTTACTATAGATGCCAATATAGAAATCATCATAATGATTCTTATAAGACAATTCTAGAATAAACTTTTTAATAAAATATGTTTTATCCTTATTTATGACAAAACTAATTAAGTGATATTTTTTTAAATCTAAGAAATAAGGATAATTCTCAATATGTTTCAAAACATAATTAATACTATTTAGACTCTCATTAATATCTTCATCCTTATAAGTTTTATATTTAATTTCTTTGTTATATTCAATATGGCCAATACTTAAATTAAGAAACATTGGACTTTTATCAGTCACATAAAATAATTTATCTTCATTTATATCACCCTTAAAGAAATAAGCTTCTCTTTCCCTTAAAGTCTCCTTGATATTTGTATCTACTGTATGGCGATATTCACGCAAATATTCTAAATAAGAATTTTTATTTTCCTCAATCTCTAAACGATTAGTCTTATTTTCATTGGCCCTTGTAAGGATAGGCCACAAGACTCCAGATATAATCATCATAATCGGCATAATCATATAGACAATAGAATTAGTTAAATCTTGGCCTTGTAGATAGTTATTATAGATATTAATTGCCGCCACAAAAACCATCGCCAAAGACATTGTTAAACTTGGACCAATTTGAAATACTAGCGGTTTATTTTTTAATGGTTTTATTTCATTGTAAGAAAGTATATCGCCGCAAACTATTTCCTTTAATGGCTGGTTTAAATAATTCTTAACTACCGGTTTTTGATTCTTATAATGAACAACAGACTCGCTTATTTCCTTCTTTTTGATTTTGTTTTCAACTCTAAAATTATTCATATATAAATAATCATCATAATAGAAAAACATCAAATTATAGAAACAAATAAAATCACCATTTTGGAGTATTTCATTATTATATTGTCTATCATTTATAAGTAGCGTTGGCGCATTTGTCTTAAGTGTCTTATCTTTATATATCAAATAATAACTCTTTAAATAAGCATCCTTATTTATGATGCCTCCCTTACTTGAACCAATGTAGACAAAAGGCTCATTATTATATAAACAATAATCATCTAATCCATCTTCATCTTTATAAACATATAAAGTTATATAATCTTTTAAATCCTTACTCTCAATAATGTATTCCTTCTCTTCAAGCCTTCTGACCTTGTCTCTATCTTTAAAGAAATAACCACTATGAAGACAAATATATAAACGATTCTTTTTGTTGGAGATTTCTATTCCCTTGTACTTGTAAGGAATTGTTTCGCTATTTAACTTTACTCTTAAAAGTTTCTTTCCATCTTGTATTAATATAAACATTAGCCACCATCACTTACCAAAACATTCAAAGATGCACTATACTTACCATCACTTGTTGAAATAATGATTTCACTTGCACCTCTTTTTATTCCATATACAATTCCATTACTTACACTAGCAACACTACCATCCTTACTTTCATAGACTAAATCCGTTTCTGTATAGCCTTTAGGCAAAGCCTTAATCTCGATAGTATAACTTTGATTTATATTGACTACCTTAGAATACTTGTTTAAAAGAATCTTATCTGAACTTATAACAGTTGAATCAGTATTATTGGTCTTTAGACGATTATTTCGAGTACATTTATCCACAAAGACAAAATTTTCAATATGACTCTTATTACCAAATACTTGGTTTTTATCATCTAAGATATCAATATCTCTTGATAGTCCAAACTTATACAACAAAGTTCTAGAAGTATTAAATCTAATCTTGCCTAGCCAATATAAAGAAAGATCGCCACATACCTTTACATCATTATTTTCCTTAGACAATTCATCATATGTTGAATAAGCAACCTCACTTTCCTCTATCATATGATTATCATCATCATCATATAAATGAATGGTAGTGCCAACCTTAGCCTTTATACCTAAGTCACCTTCGATATCCATTAAATATTTTTTAACAGCTTCAATATTAAAGTTAAGACCAACAGCACTTGAAGTAGATCCACCAATTTTTAAATTAACATCGTGATCATTTTCATTAATCAATCTTAGTTTTCCATTTCTTACCTCAAACCCTTTTGAAGAAGCATTTGAAATAACAATCTCTACCTTTCCAGAAACATAAAATTTTGCGAGCAATTCGACATTTAGATATAAAGTAGGCACACCACTTATTGGAACCTTTATTTGACATATCCTGATTGTGGCTTCAGCCTCATCTGCTTTTTCCTTAATAATTGACTTAGATAAATTCATAAATGAAGAAGCATCTAAATTCTTTAAATCTAAATAATAATTCTTATATCTACCAACCGATACACCTATTTCTTCTACTGTTTTATAGTCAACCTTAAAATAAGTGGTCTTTATATCACCATCACTATAGTTCCATACATAAGATGGTTTTATATTACTTACTGCTACATCAAAGAAGAAATTTAAACCATCGATATTTTTAGAAATCCTAGCACTAATACCATTTTTAGCTAATTTATAGGAAATATTAAAGCCATCCTTAAAAAAGCGCTTAGTACTATTAGAAGCCAATAATTCACGGTCATTATTAAGATAGACACTACTATCATCAACTTCAGTTACATCAATTGCCTTAGTTAAATCAATTTCACAAGAATCAGAAATAATAAAAGATTCAAATATCTCATCAAGATCTGCATCCCTAAGTATATAGAAACCTTCATTTACCTCACATACCACCTTATAGACATCTTCATCTTCTAGATAAATTAGATCACCTAGTTCATATATTTCATCAGTAATTAAATAATTATTATCTAGTGCATATTTATTGGCTCTTTTAATTTCCTCTTTATATTCAAATTCCTGCCTTTTATCAATAAGCTTGTTGTTGATTAAAGAAACAGCCTTTTCGATTACTTCCTTTGCGATTTCTTTATCAACTAAATCATTTTCTTTTTTAAATGTTTTAATTAAACCCTTTTCTTTTAAAGACCTTAAACTTGTATCATTATTTTCCAGCAATCGATTAATTGTCAAAGCTAAAAAATCATAAGTTAAATATTCATCATATACTTCATTTTCATCTATTATTTGAAAATCAATTAAATTCGCAATTGATTCATCAATATTTAAACTTTGGCTTATACCACTTCTATAAGCCAAAGTATTTAAATAATCATTAGTTAAGTAGGGCTCAACCGCTTTACAAGACACACATGTAAAACACATGCATATCAGTAAAACTAGATTAAGTATCCTATTGGAAATTCGATGCATTCGCACTTAATGATGATTCTAAAGAATCATATGATGAAACCGTATAATCTAAATATTTAGCATATTCTTCAATTGTTTCACTCTCATCTAAAAATTTACTTGAAAATCTTTTGAAACGAGAAACAATCTCTTCACCAGCAGTGCCCTTCCATACAGAAGATAAATCATTCATGTATTTACTAACACTGTTTAAAACATCATCCATACTTGCGTTAATTGAACGAATATTACCTGCAGCAGCTGATACTTCAGGCAAAGTTATACGAATATTATCCATTAGTTACCTCTCAATCTATTGGCACAATTAGCCAATTCATCTTGTGTTTCACGATACGCTCTTGCGCTCGCTCTTAAAAATTCAGCATATTGACGCATAATCAAAGAAATTTGCCTAAAGTCTTCCTCATAAGACCTAATCTTTCCACTAAAAGCCTTATTATCCTTGCCTCCCCAATTTGTATCAAGATGATCTACTTCACTGTATAATGAGGCAAACAATCTTTGATAATCACCATCTGCACTTTCGACCTTTGCCGCTGTATCCTCTAAACGACTTGGATCAACATCAATTAAGTTGTTCATATTTTTTCCTCCTACTTCTTTATTGACATAAAAAAGTAAAATTCCTACCCTAAATTAAAAAAAGAATAAAAAAATACCTAGTTAGTCGATAAATCCACTAGCTAGGTATCATTGAGATTAATAATTCAAGCTAACAACACACTATCATTAACTATTTCACTACCAGTTACTTTCTCAAATTCTTTAAGCAAATCACCAACTGTTAGTTTCTCTTTTTCTTCCTTGCCTATATCCAATACAATCCTACCCTTATCCATCATAATAAGACGATTGCCATATCTTAAAGCATCTTTCATATTATGCGTAACCATAAAAGCCGTTAGATTATTATTTTGAATAATCTCTTCACTCTTACTTAAAACTACTGAAGCAGTCTTAGGATCAAGGGCAGCCGTATGCTCATCAAGTAAAAGTAGTTTTGGCTTAACTAAAGTCGCCATCAATAAAGTTAAAGCTTGCCTTTGACCACCAGACAATAAACCAGCCTTAGTATTAGGCCTTTCCTCAAGTCCTAAATTTAAAGTCTTTAAAGCGTTGATATATTCTTCCTTTTCGCTTTTAGACATGCCAAGCTTTAAAGTTCTAGTTTGACCTCTTCTTTTAGCGATAGACATATTTTCAACAATTGATAAGTCAGGACAAGTGCCCTCACGCGGATCTTGGAAAACTCTACCAACATATTTAGCTCTTTTATATTCAGAAAGCTTAGTGATATCTAAATCATCAATGTATATCTTACCTGAATCACAGATTGTTGAACCTGATAATAAATTCAATAGAGTTGATTTACCAGCACCATTAGAACCAATAACGGTAATAAAGTCACCATCATTAATTGTAAGATTTACACCATTTATCGCATGAATCTCATTAGCGCTTTTAGCCTCAAAAGTCTTATATAAGTTTTCTACCTTAAACAACTTTCTTACCTCCCTTATTAGCAACAATTATCGCAATCGCAACCACAACAGCCGTAAACAATTTCATATCATTAGCTGAAATAAAATTAGAATTAACAACGAAAGTCACAATTAAACGATAAATAATTGAACCAATCATTACACCACTTAAACAAACTACAAATCTATTACTTTTTCTAAATAAAACTTCGCCAATTATAACACTTGCCAAGCCAACCACAATGGCACCAATGCCCATGGTTACATCGCCGTAGCCATTATATTGAGCAACCAAGCTTCCACTTAGGGCAATTAGCGCATTTGAAAGCATTAATCCCGCAATGATTGTCTTATCAGAATCTACACCATTAGCTCTAATCATCTTATCATTGTTGCCAGTTGCCACAACTGAGAAACCAAATTCCGTATTAAAGAACCACACAAGGAATCCAATAACAATCACACATACAATAAGTCCTAAATAAATAGCAGCTTGTCTATCTCTACTTAAGCCAAGTAAATCCTTTAAATTAGTCAATAAAGTAGAACTATTAGTAAGCGGAATATTAGCCTTGCCCATAATTCTTAAATTAACAGAATATAAACCTGTCATTGAAAGAATACCCGCAATAAGACTTGGCATTTTAAACTTTGTATGTAAGACACCTGTAACTAGTCCTGCCAAACTTCCTGCTAGTAAAGCTAACAAGGTGGCAACCAAGGGGTTCGAACCCCTAATAATAGAACTAGCACATACAGCAGCTCCCAAAGTAAATGAACCCTCACTTGTTAAATCAGAAATATTTAAGAAACGATATGATAAATAAACACCAATCGCTAGTATTGCCCATAACAAGCCTTGCGATAAAGCTGAATTAATTATTGACATTATTCACCACCCAAATCAGTACCCTTTTCAATGATAGAAGCAGGAATTTCATAGCCAATTCTTTCAGCTACCTTTGAATTATAGTTAATTGCACCCTCTGTTTGATAAACAATTGGTAAATCACTAGGATTAGCGCCTTCTAAAATCTTTACAACAAGTTCACCAGTTAATTGACCAATATTATAATAATCAACACCAACATTAGCTAAACCACCATCGCTCACCATCGCAGTAGCCCCAACAACAACCGGAAGGCCATATTCTTCAACTGATTGAAGTACACTACCCATAGAAGCAGCTAAATTATTATCAGTAGGAATATAAATTGCCTCTACGCCCTCTTTTGCCAAAGCGGTAATTGTCTCACTTGTAGAATTCTTATCTGGAGTAGTCTTTACAAGCGCTTCAATGCCAGCACTTTCAAGAGCACTTACCATTTCATTAGCTTGAATCTCAGAATTTGTCTCACTTGAAGTATAAAGAACGCCAACCTTCTTAACACCAGCTACTAATTCTTGAATTAATTCAACTTGTTTATCACTTGAGAAATAATCACTAACACCAGTAACATAGCCTCCTGGATGTTCGTTGGATTCAACTAGTCCTGAACCAACATAATCAGTAATAGCTGTACCAACAATTGGTGTATCAATATTTGTCTGCATCAAAACTTGAGCAGGAGATGTCGCAATTGCCACAATTACATCACAATCATCATTAATTAAGCTATCAGCCATTGTCGATAAATTAGATTGATCACCTTCAGGATTTTGGTAAATATATTCAACATTTTCACCCTCAACATAACCATGTTCAGCCAAATAATCCTTCATGCCTTCTCTTGCCTCATCTAAAGAACCATGAGTCATGAGTTGTAAGATGCCTACTTTATATGAGGGGTTCGAATCGTTGTGGTTCGAATCTGAACAGGCTACTAAAGAAAGTACCATCAATACAGTTAATAACATCATAATAATTTTTTTCATATTTATTTCCTCCAACAAAAAAGACTCACCAGTCAAAGGACGAGTGAGTCTTCGCGTTACCACCTTTATTCGTCAATATATTACTATATCAACCTCTTTAACCACCAACATGGTCTAGTCTTATAACGGAGACAACCGAGCACATCTACTTTAAGTTCAATGTCTAACATAAGATGAGGAATTCAATAGATTTCATATAGCTATTTTCAGCACCCATAGCCTCTCTTTAATATGAAGTAGCCTATCTACTAGTTCATCCTTAACGTTTATAAAATAATCTTACTACAATATTTTTTTAATTCAAGCAATTCATAAAATAATTTTCATAAAAATTGAAACTATTTTCATTAGTCAGTAACATAATAGAAATCATATGTTGCTACACCATTTTCCTCTTCACTTGCCCTTATAGTAACATTAACATATTCATCAAACCACTCAAGCTCAAAATTATCCTTATTAGCCTTAGCGCCATCATCCAAATAAGAAAAATCATAAGAATTAAGCTTTTTACCATTTTGATAAAAAGTTGCACGACACTTAGTTTCACCATATGGCATAACAGGTTCACCAACCATATTAATCACCAAACTATAATCATTGTGACTTGACTCTAAGACCTTAGTTAAACGATAATCTGTTCGATATTTGTTGTAGCCAAATACACAAGTCAAAATTATAATTACTAAGCAAATAATTAACTTAAGATTTTTCTTCATGATTCCTTTATCCTCTTTCCGGTTAAATGATCAATCTTAAAATCTAGACAGACTACTCTATCAAGACCATTTTTTAATTCTTCATCTATAAAATTTTCATCACTTGTAAACTTTAAAGCCAACTGCTTACATATTTCTAAGCACTTATCCTTATCATTTATGATTTCAATTGTTCCAAAACAAATAACGCTATTAAAATGAAGAACCCAATCCTTATTTAGATTTAAACCCTTATCAATTACACAAAAAGATGCCCTATTATTTTTTCTTATACAATCAAGCTTATGACCCATAAGTGCACCATGGAAATAAATATGACCATCCTTATAAAGATAACTTAAAGGCAAGCCATAAGGGTAATCATCATCAAACAAAGACAAGACCCCTCTTTTTTCTTCTCTTAAAATCTTTAAACACTCATCATTACTAAGTTCTTGTTTGAATCTACGCATTTTATAAAACATTATATTTTCTCCAAGCTTTCCTTAAATTGATTAGTAAACAAACGATAATAATTACCTCTTTGTTTCATCAAAGATTCATGATTTCCATCTTCAATAATTCTTCCCTTATCAATAACAAGTATCCTATCCGCATTAACAATAGTACTTAATCTATGGGCAATCACAAAAGAAGTCTTATCCTTCATAATATTCTCTATTCCAAATTGAATTATCTTCTCAGTCTCCGTATCAATAGAAGCTGTAGCCTCATCAAGAATAAAAATTGAAGGCTTAGCCAATACTGCCCTTGCGAAAGAAATAAGTTGTTTCTGACCTGTTGAAAGCCTACTACCACCCTCACCCACAAAAGTATCATAGCCATCCTTAAAAGACATAATAAAGTCATGCGCATTAACCAGTTTTGCCGCCTCTATAACATCTTGCTTAGAAGCACTTAAATTACCATAACGAATATTATCCTCAATTGTCCCTTCAAATAAATGCGGAGCTTGTAAAACATAGCCAAGCTTAGAATGTAACCAACCAAGTGAACGTTTACGATAATCAACCCCATCAATTAAAAGCTCTCCATCTGTTGGCTCATAAAAACGACACAACAAATTAACAATAGTACTTTTACCAGCACCAGTTTCACCAACTATGGCAACCGTCTTACCAGCCTCTACTTTCAAATTAAAATCATTTAAAACTTCTTGACCATTTTTATATTTGAAACAAATATGCTTAAACTCAACATCGCCCTTAATATCCTCATAATTTTCTTGTTTAGGCTCTAATATCGTTCCATACTTTTCAATAACCTCATCACTATCCTTTATATCAATCTCACTTTCAAGTAAAGAAATGATACGCTCTCCTGAAGCTTGAGCCATTTGAAAGTCTTGAAACAAAATCGCAATAGTTCTAAGTGGTTCAAAAAATTGTTGGGAATAAGTAATAAAGATATATAAGACACCAAAACTTAACATCTTATCAAAAACCATTTGGCCACCAAGCCACAATATGAAAGCTAAAGAAATAGAACTAATAAAATTAACTAAAGGCCTAAAAATACTAGAAAGCCTACCAGCCTTAAAAGAAACATCATAAAAATTATCGGTATCTTTTTTAAATTCCGCAAAGTTACTATCTTCTAGCACCAAAGTCTTAGTAGTCTTAGCACCATTGATACTCTCATTAAAGGCATTAGTAATAATTGAATTATATTTTCTTACTTCACGATAATTACGCATTATTCTCTTTTGAAAATAAAAAACTACCAGCGCAAGTAAAGGCACCACAA
This sequence comes from Acutalibacteraceae bacterium, assembly GCA_963628775.1. Taxonomy (GTDB): domain Bacteria; phylum Bacillota_I; class Bacilli_A; order Erysipelotrichales; family Erysipelotrichaceae; genus Colivicinus. The sequence continues at coordinate 6,905 of CAVGFC010000065.1, read as the reverse complement.
TAAGCACCAATAACGTTAATTTAACACTATAGCTAAACATGACAATAGTGGTAAACACCATTAAAGGTAAACCCCAAAACAATTCCGCAAATGACCACGTTAATATTTCCGATAACCTAAAAATATCAGAAGTCATACGTGACATAAGCCAACCACTTGGTGTTACATCATAATAAGAAAAAGAAAGATTTTGCAACTTAATAAATAACTTTTTTCTTAAATCATAAGAAAAACCATTTTCCGTTTTTGCCGCAACCCTAAAATAAACAATGTGACACAAAGTTGTTATTAAAATAATTGATAAATATATTAATGCGAAACCTAAAATCTTATCATTATTATTTCCACCAACAAACTCATCTAAAGCATTCTTATTCATGATAGGAAGAAGAACATCAGATAAGGCAATGATGGTATTTAGACCCATTAATATAACTATATATTTAACATAAGGCTTAAACTCAACAAGAATCTTCTTCCACATTGAAAGATTTAAACCTTCGTTTGAAAAATCCTTTTCCTGGTAACGCTCAGACATTTAAACCCTCCCTATATGTTTGGTTTTGAATCGCATTAATACGTTTATACAAGCCTTCTTTATTAACAAGCTCATCATGTTTACCGATTTGAGTTATAACGCCATCTTCAATAACCACAATCTTATCAGCATCCTTAGCACTAGCCACTCTTTGAGTAATAATAATCATTGTTGAAGCCTCACCCAAGACCTTTAAAGACCTTCTGATTTCACTATCTGTTTTCGCATCAACCGCACTTAAAGAATCATCAAAAACTAAAATTGGCGTATTATTCACAATTGTTCGCGCAATCGCAATACGTTGTTTTTGACCACCTGATAAAGTAACACCCTTTTCACCAACAATTGTCTTATAGCCATTATCAAAACTCTTAATAACCTCATCAACAGAAGCAATTTTACAAGCCTTCTCAACCGCCTTATAATCAACATTTTCATTGGAAGTCTTTATATTATCTAAGATTGTTTTAGAAAACAAAAACGATTCTTGTAAAACAACACCAACATTCCTTCTCAAATAGCCCTTAGAAATCTCATTGATATTGTAGCCATTAATATAAATAGCCCCGCTATTAACATCATATAGCCTATCAAGCAATTGTATTAAACTAGACTTACCAGAACCCGTTGGACCAATAATCGCCACCGTTTCCCCCTTTTTAATAGTTAAATTAATATCCCTTAAAATTTGAGTATCATCGTCATCATACTTAAAATAAACATGATCAAAGACAATATCCCCATTTAAATCAGGACAAATACCTGCATCTAAGTCCTCTATTTTTTCATCAAGAATTTCCGCTAACCTGTGGCATGAAATCATTACCTTACCAAAATCAGATAAAATACGACCTAAGTTCCTTATTTGATTTAAAATAACCGTTTCATAAGTAATAAATACTAAGAAGTTACCAGTACTAATCTCACCACTTGAAACTAGATTTATACCAACAAGAATAATCGCTAAAACACCAAGCATGCAAGCCATATAACTAAAACCCCAGTTATAACCTAAAGAAACAATCATCTTGCTTGCGATATCCTTATACTCATTTGATGACTTTAAAAACTTATCTAACTCATATCTTTCCTTATTAAAAGCCTTAATTACCCTAACACCATTTAAAGCCTCACCAATTTGAACAGTTAAAGCAGCCTCTTTTTCATCTGTTGCCAGGAATTGCTTCTGAATAACCTTAAAAAAATAGAAACATATTCCAAAAACAATTGGAAAAGTAAACATGACAATAATAGACAACTTTGTATTTAAAGAAAACATGATTATCAAAGCGAAAATAGCGCTTGTTATAGTCGCAACTATTTCCTCTAGTTGTCCTGAAAAGAAAGTTCTAATCTTATCAACATCACTGGTACATCTTTGAACTAAGTCGCCTGTTTGAACCCTTTTATGATAACTAAAAGGTAAATATTCAATATGGGTATACAAATGATTTTTAATATTACGATTTAAATTCTCCGCAACAATTGTTTGATTATAATACCTTAGAAACATAAACAAGGCACTTAAAAACGCAATCACAATCAAAACAATCGCTAATACATATAAATGTCCTTGTATATACGCCTTGCCACCCAATAAATTCTCTAATTGTATCAATAAGAAATTAGTGGTTTCCTTATCATTAATAATTGAATCAATAGTATAACTAATCACCAGACTTGTAAGCAAGGTCACAATCGATGATAAAAAAACAAAGACAAAGACAAAAAATAAACGTATTTTTTCACCCTTTAAATGCTCACTTAAAAATTTATAATTACTCATCTGATTTTTTCCTCATTAAAGAACAAGCCTTAACAAAACTACTTGGATACCTTCTTTGATAAGCAAATTTACATATAAAGGCATACATTGTCTTTAAAATTAAAACAATAGAAATGACATTAAGCCAAATCTTAAAACCATAAATATTAAACCATTCATAGATAGTATCATTTTCATAATATATAAAAGAGATAAACGGAAGGAATATCGCAAACACCAAATAATAATAGGTTCTGTTCATCATCTTTTTTCTTGTTACATCAATACTTGGCCTTAAAACATAACACATAATGCCAAAAACAATTCCTAAACCAAAAGCGAAGGCCTTATCAATAGGATTATCATCAACAAAAAAAATTCCCAACATTATATGTAAACAAATATAGAAAATAAACCTAATTATTTTTTTCATTTAAAATCCTCAAAATATCATGCATATCATCAAAAATATAATCAGCATCACTTTGATCTATATGATATCGCTCACCATTTCTTGCGATTGTATAAATATCGGCATTCTTACCAGCCCTTATGCCACTATAAGAATCCTCTACCACAATCGCCTCATCATTTTTTATATGAAGTCTATCAAGTGCCTTTAGATATATTTCTGGATCTGGCTTACTATTATTAATATCTTCATCAGCAAGATATAAATCAAATATATCTAAATCACAATCATCAATAAAATCCTCTAGCATCTTTCTTGTAGACATTGTACAAACACATAATTTATATTTATTTTTTAGTTTAGATAAAACATCCCTTACATCATCAAATAAATAATCATTATAATTGATTGGATGTCTTAAAAAATAATCATCATAAGAAGCCTTACACTTTTCAAAACCAATACCAGCAAGCTTAGCCATAGTCTTATAAGTATCAGTCATATTTAAACCAACAATCTTATAAACATCTTTTATATCAATATCTTTTTTGTATTGTGAAACCCAATCAAAAGACTTACTAGTATAGTAATTCTCTGAATCAGTTAAAGTACCATCCATATCAAAAAGGATAGCCTTAATCATTTGCCTCCCCCATATATTGATTATGAATTCTAATATTTCTTTCAACTTCCTTGAAACTAAATATAAACATCGGAATTAGATACACAATAGCGCCAAACCAAGCAACTTGATCAGTAAAAGTAATCGCATCAAAACCAAACTTAGAAACAAATGTCAAAACAAAGGCACTTCTTAAAAACATTTCAATAACACCCGCAAACACTGCTCTATTTGAATAACCAAGTCCTTGTAAAGACATTCTAGAAATAATAAGCGCTCCTAGCATTGGATAGAAATAACCAATTCTTCTTAAATATTTATAAGAAGCATCAAGAGCCAAAGTCTCATCATGCGACAAGAACAAGCCACTTAAAGCCCTACCTAAGAAAAACATCAAACCACAGGCAATCACTCCATATATTAAAGCGATACATAAGCCATCTTTAAAACCTTGCGATATACGATCACTTTTTCTAGCACCATAATTTTGTGACAAGAAAGTTGAAGTAGCACTACCAAACGCATCAAAAGGACACATCATCAATTGTTTAAGCTTTGCCCCAGAAGCGAAACCGGAAACATATACCGTACCCAGACTATTATTTGCCGACTGCATAACCATTGAACCAATGGCTGTAATTGAAAATTGTAAACCCATTGGAAGACCCATGCCAAGCAAAGATAAACAATGTTTCTTAGACACTTTCTTAAAGTCTTTATTAACCTGTAATATTTCAAACTTTAACTTAATCAAAATTAGACACATGATACCACTTACAGCTTGGGAAAATATTGTCGCGATTGCCGCACCAGCACAACCCCAATGTAAAGAAATAATACAAAAGAAATCTAAGAAAATATTTAAAACTGCTGAAAAAGCTAAAAAATAGAAAGGTGTCTTAGAATCACCAATCGCTCTTAAAATAGAACTTAAATAGTTATACAAAAGTGTAAAAGGTATACCTATAAAAATAACCACGATATAAGCATAGGCATTATCATATATCTCAGCATTTACTTTTAAAATATTTAAAATAGTAGGTGTTAATAATACGGTCAATAAAGTAATAACAAGCGCAAATAGAGCCGTTAAAACAGCGCCATTGAAAACATATTTCTTTAAATTATCAAAGTCTTTTGCGCCAAATCTTTGGGCAATAGGAATCGCAAATCCTTGTGTTAAACCTTGACAAAAGCCAATAACCAAAAATTGAACACTTGTTGTTGCCCCAACTCCAGCTAGCGCTACACTTCCTAAAGTTTGACCAACAATAGCGGTATCAACAATACTATAAAATTGTTGAAAAAGATTACCCAAAAGTAGTGGCAATGAAAAAACCAATATCAATTTAAGGGGATTACCCTGCACCATATCCTTACTCATATCTATCTATTATACTAGCCTTTAGGAAAATTGCTTGAAGCATTAAAAAATGTAACCACTTTCATTGAAAAAATATCTTGTATTTTTAAAAGGCCGTAATAAACTAATTTAAGTATGAAAACATTAGACAAAAAACTACTTAAATATACCTGGCCTATTTTTATTGAACTAGTACTACAACTACTTGTATCAAACGTCGATAAAATAATGGTCAACAGTGTCTCTAGTACGGGAGCTAGTGCCATCACAAACGCCGCTAGTATCATGGACCTATTGATTATCGCCTTTTCGGTAATATCATTATCCGTAACTATATTATGTTCCCAATTTTTTGGCTCAGGTAAAACAAATAGAATTGAACAACTATATGCCCTAGGAATAATCATCAACGGTATATTTGGACTAATTGTCTCTATCTTATTATGGCTATTTGGCAAAAATATCTTTACTTTAATGAAAATACCAAGTGATTGTATGCATGAAGCACTATTATATTTAAACATTTGTGCAAGCGGTTTAATGTTTCAAGGCATCTATTCAACATACAGCGCCATGTTTAGAAGTAATGGTTGGATGAAACACTCAATGTTGGCATCAGCCATCATGAATGGCTTAAACATTGTCGGCAACTACTTTTTAATACCTCATATCGGCGTAGCAGGAGCTGCTATATCATCAGTAATATCAAGAATCATTGGCCTAGCCTTTCTAGTTATCGTCTTTAACATGCTAAGCAATATAAAAGTAAACTTTAAATGCCTAAACCCATGGCCAACAAGCTTGCTAAAAGCCATGCTTAAAATCGGACTACCAAGTGGTGGTGAATCTCTGTCTTATAACGGAAGTCAGATGATAATCTTAACAATGGTAAACATGCTAGGAAACTCCATCGTAAAAGTTAGAACATTTGCCTACATGTACGCTATGATTGGCTACCTATTAGGATGCGCACTATCTCAATCATCGCAAATAATCATCGGCTATATGATAGGCGCTGGTAAAAAAGATGAAGCCTATAAAGAAGCTAAAAAAGCTACCATCTTATCATTACTATTAAACGGTAGTACTGCTCTATTGATATTCTTGTTCTCTAAACAACTATTCTCATTTTTTATTGAAGATGAATTTCTTGAAATCGCCAGAAGTGTAATGTTTGTAGATTTTATATTAGAAATAGGAAGAGCCATAAATATGACCATGGTAAGAAGCTTACAAGCAGTTGGCGACATTAAATTCCCTGTAATATGTGGCATATTAAGCATGTGGTTTGTATCAATTCCTGTTGCCTACTACTTTGGCTTTATCTTAAACATGGGACTTGTTGGCATTTGGATTGGCATGTGCGCCGATGAATGCTTAAGAGGAATAATATTTATAATCAGATGGGAATCTGGTGCCTGGCGTAAAAAAGAGCTTATAAACAATTTATAAGCTCTTTATTTATCATCAATAAGCACAACTGCTTGAGCAATCGCTCCTTCTCCCTGTCCTACAAAACCCATCTTTTCAAAACAAGTAGCCTTTACATTAACCAAAGATTCATCAATCATCAAAGTATTGGCGATATTCTTACGCATTTGATCAATATAAGGTGCCATCTTAGGCTTTTCAATCATAATAAGACTATCAATATTAACAACCCTATAGCCATTATCATCTAACATCTCCCTGGTCTTTTCCAATAAAGCTAAAGAAGAAATTCCCTCATATTTAGGATCCTTATCCGAGAAATGACTGCCAATATCTCTTAAACCCATAGCCCCAATTAGAGCTTCAATAATGGCATGCAACAAAACATCCGCATCACTATGGCCTAATAAACCATACTCATAAGGAATCTTAACACCACCTATTATTAAATCCCTATCCTTTACAAGTCTATGTACATCCTGTGACTGTCCTATTCTCATATTTTTATACTCCTTATATCATCATATACTTCATTGTGATTAGCTAATAATATATCTTTATCTTGATGACCACATGACACAAGTATACATCTTACACCCATTGACTTAGCCACCTCTAAGTCATGTAAAGTATCACCAATCAAAACGCATTCCTCTCTATCTTTATCAGCTATAAAATTTAAACCAATTGGCAACTTACTTGTCGCATAGATATTATCAATACCTAATATTTCATCAAAGTAATCTATAATACCTAAATCACTTAATTGCTTAT
>CAVGFC010000064.1:0-3460 GCA_963628775.1 Acutalibacteraceae bacterium | reverse complement strand
CCATTATTAAGTGATAACCTACATCATATTGATACTTAAATGGATTATTAGCAGCCAAGAATCTACCTATTTGATAACTTGATGAATGTTCCTCTAAGAAACTATTAACTGAAGGTAGGAATATAATCACAATGCCTATTATTAAAAGAAGCACCATAAAAAGCATCCACCCTCTTATCTTATTAATTTCTTTATAGGGAACAATTAGAAGCATTATAAAACATATGCCAAGTAATACTACTGCACTACCCAAGTCTTTTTGAACAAACAATATAATAATGAACAAAATAAGCGAGAAAGCAATAAATATTTTAGCGTTAAGCAAGTTTATATCTTGCCTATCTTTACTAAATAATTTAGCCGCAAAAGCGATCATAAAAATCTTAGCGAATTCCGATGGCTGAACTGAAATAGAGCCTATTCTAATCCAACCATAAGCACCATAGGTAGCGCCAAAAGCTCTACATGAAAAAAGTAGGATAACTACAATAAAATATAGTGCATAAAAGTAAATTGGTGGGCATTTAAAAAGCCATTCACTTCTTGCGGCAAAGCCCATACCAATCAAGCCAAATAAGGCAAAGACTGCTTGTCTTTTTAAGGTATTGGTTACAACACCTGTATCACCTGCTCCTTCACCCATTGCGGCCGAAGCTACCATGATAGAAGAATATATAACTAATATTAGTATAGTAAAAACTAATAGTTTATCTGTATAAGCTGGAAATAGCGAATGTTTTTTTAAATGTTTCTTTTTAGGTTTAGTGCTTTTATTTTTCACAACTAAAATTTTAGCATATTAATACAAAATCAAAACATTTCGTATTATAATATTTTGCATGGTTATAAATAATGAAACAATTGTTAAAGATGATAATCCAATATTAAGAAAACGCAGTGAAGATGTAAAACTGCCTTTAAGCAAAGAAGATGAGCAATTATTAAGAGACATGTATAAATATGTCTATGAATCAACGATAGATGAAATAGCGAAAGAGAAAGACTTAAGACCAGCAGTTGGTATTTCTGCTGTTCAAGTTGGTGTTCTTAAGAAAATGACAGCCATCATTTTAAAAGATGAAGAAGGAAATGTCGTTACCGAATATGCCTTAGTAAATCCAAAAATTGTATCTAATTCATTGGAAAAAGCCTATCTAAAGTCGGGAGAAGGATGTCTTTCGGTAGTAGATCAACATAGCGGCTATATCTATAGAAGTGCAAGAGTAAAAGTAAAGGCTTATGATCTTTTAACTAACAGTAATGTTGAAATAAAGGCCAATGGCTATCTAGCCATCGTTTTACAACATGAGCTAGATCACTTTAGGGGTGTTTTGTTTTATGACTATATCAACAAAAAAGACCCATATTATGAAGATTTAGACGCAATTTGCCTTGAATAAGAACCTATTTTAAACTAAAATAAAGTTGAGATTTAGAAGAATATAATGGAGGATAAATGAAAGCTAACAAAGCTAATGCTTATAATGGTGTAAACTATAATGTTAAAGAAGATACGCTAGTTTATGCATTAGGAGGACTTGGAGAAGTCGGCAAAAACATGTATTGTTTCGAACAAGACGATGAAATACTAATTGTTGATGCTGGTGTTAAGTTTCCTGATGATGATTTACTAGGCGTTGAATATGTTATTCCAGATTACACTCATTTAATAAAAAACCAAGATAAAATCAAAGGATTAATTATCACTCATGGTCATGAAGACCATATTGGTGGTATCCCTTTCCTTTTGATGGCTTGTAAAATTAATAAAATATATGCCCCTCGTTTTGCGAAGGCTTTAATTGAAAAGAAACTTTCTGAAAAAAGAAAGAATTTTAATGTCAAGATCGAGGAAATAAATGAAGATAGCGCCATCCAAACCAAATACTTTAAGGTTGGTTTCTTCAATACCATTCACTCAATTCCTGATTCTTTGGGTGTATTAATTAATACACCAAATGGCAGAATTGTTGAAACTGGTGACTTTAAATTTGACTTAACACCAATTGGTAAAAATGCTGATTATCAAAAGATGGCCTATATTGGCGCTTCAGGAGTTACCCTTCTAATGTCGGATTCAACCAATTCTGAGGTAGAAGGCTTCTCGATTTCGGAAAAGAAAGTCGCAAGCACCGTATACGATATTATCAAGAAAACACCAGGTAGATTAATTGTTTCTACTTTCGCTTCTAATGTTAATAGACTTTCCCAAATTATTAAATCAGCATCAGAATGTGGTAGAAAAGTATTGGTACTAGGTAGATCTATGGAAAACGTTGTTGAGATTGGTAAACAATTAAAAACAATCGATGTACCAAACAGCACTTTTATTACCCAAGATATGGTCAATAGCTTTAAACCAAGTGAAGTATGTATCATATGTACTGGATCACAAGGTGAAACGCTTGCAGCCCTATCAAGAATCGCCAATGGTGTTCATAAATACATCAAGATTATTCCTGGTGATACAGTTGTATTATCTTCAAATCCAATTCCTGGTAATGCACTAAATGTTTCTGGTATCATTAATCAACTTGTAAGAAATGGTGCAAGAGTTCTTGAAAATAAAACTTTCCAATCACTTCATACAACAGGACATGCCTCAAGTGAGGAACAAAAGTTAATGATGCAACTAATCAAGCCAAAGTATTTTATGCCTGTACATGGTGAATATAAAATGCTTAAGCTACATGCAGCAACTGGTGTAGAAACAGGAATTCCTGAAGAAAACTGTTTCATATGTGCAAATGGTGATGCTCTAGTTTTAAGGGATGGTGAAGTATTTAGATCAAATACAAGAATTCAAACTGATGCGATATATGTTGATGGTAGAGATGTATCAGGACTATCAACAAGTGTTTTAAAAGATAGACAAATACTTGCTGATAATGGCATGGTTGCTGTTGTTGTATGCATTGATTCTAGAACCAATAAGATATTATGTAAACCAGGTATTGTTTCAAGAGGCTTTGTCTATATCAAAGAAAATCAGCCAATGATTAAAGAAGCTGAATCCCTTGTATATGACGCATTAAAAGAAACTATGAAACAAAAAGTTACTTTCAATGATTTAAAGAACTGTATTAAAAATACTTTGGAACCTTATCTTTATTCAAAGACAAATCGTAATCCAATAGTAATTCCTGTAATATTAAATAATATCGAGGTTAGCAAAAAGAAATATAAGTAAGGCAAATGTCTTACTTTTTTTATGCCAAAATAAAAGACCGCTTATATTAACGGTCTTCTTTTAAATCTAATACTTTATAGCCAGTTGAGTTTAAGATATTAGTTAACTTTTCTAAATCTATAGGATTGATTGTTTCAATTAAGACATCACCTGTTTTATGTTTAGATTTAACTTTCTTTACTTGAAAGTTATTTCTAATCGCATCATTTACATGTGATTCACACATAGAACAATACATACCATCAATTTTTAATATATATTTCATATATT
>CAVGFC010000063.1:0-18949 GCA_963628775.1 Acutalibacteraceae bacterium | reverse complement strand
CTTATTCTCCTTGTTTTAGAAAAGAAGTTGGTGCCCATGGTATTGAAGAAAGAGGTGTTTATCGTATTCACCAATTTGAGAAACAAGAAATGGTGGTTGTATGTAAACCAGAAGATTCAAAAGAAATCTATAATGAACTATGGAAGAATACAGTAGATTTCTTCTTAACTTTAGATATTCCAGTTAGAACTCTTGAATGTTGTACTGGTGACTTAGCTGACCTAAAGGTTAAGTCATGCGATGTTGAAGCGTGGTCTCCTAGACAAAAGAAATATTTTGAAGTTGGTTCTTGTTCAAACCTAGGTGATGCTCAAGCAAGACGTTTAAAGATTAGAATTAAGGGTGAAAATGGTAATTACTTCGCTCATACCCTAAATAATACAGTTGTTGCGCCTCCTAGAATGTTGATTGCGTTCTTGGAAAACAATATTAATGCGGATGGTTCTGTTAATATTCCTAAGGCACTACAACCTTATATGGGTGGTACTGAGAAATTGGTTCCAAAGAAATAAGTTTTAAGATGTTCCACGTGGAACATCTTTTTTAAAGAAAGGGGAATAATGTTCCACGTGGAACAATTGATTATGATAGAAACAGTAATATTTGATTTTAACGGGACTTTATATTTTGATAAAGATTTTAATGAAGAGTCGTGGAAGATAATTTATAAAGAGATAATTGGAAATGTTAACAATTTTGACAATGAACTAGAAACTATCTTATCTAAAAAAGATGATACAAACATCAAAGAATTCTTCGATAGGGTTAATAAAAAAGTAGATGAGAAAATAATTAGCAATTATGCATTAAAGAAAGAAAGTCTTTATCAGGAACTCGCTAAAAAACAAAATAGAAACAAACTAGCTGATGGTGCTTATGAATTATTGGAGTATCTAGATAAAAATAATATTAAGATGATACTTGCTTCAGCTTCTATTAAATATAATGTTGATTTCTATTTGGATTATTGTGGTCTAAATAAATGGTTTGATTATTCAAGAATTGCTTATGATGATGGAATTAATAAAAATAAAAAAGAAATATATCTCAAAGCAATTGAATTAGCTAAAACTGATATAGCTAATATACTTGCCTTTGATGATTCTTCTGGAAGTATTAATTCAGGTATTGAAGCTGGTATTAAAAAGATAATCAGAATCAATCCTCATGGTTATAAAAAAGTTGATAGCCCATATATATTAGATGAACTAATGGACTTTAAAAAATTAGACTATTCAATCTTTAAAAAATAAGTTATAATCTTTATGCGCAACAGTTATGCTCTAACTTGGTCAGGACAGGAATGTAGCAGCCATACGACCCTCTATCTGTGTGCGCTTTTTATTTTATGTATAAACAAGAATTTATGAATCTGGCAATAAGGGAAGCCAAGAAAGCATATAAAGAAGATGAAGTACCTATAGGTTGTGTCATTGTAAAGGATGATGTTGTTTTAGCTAGGGCTCATAATAAAAAAGTAAAGAAACAAGACGCAACTGCTCATAGTGAAATAGAATGTATTAAAAAGGCCAGTAAAAAATTAAACAACTGGCATTTGGATGATTGTGAGATGTATGTAACTCTTGAACCATGTATTATGTGTGGTGGTGCCATTATAAATTCAAGAATTAAAAAAATATACTACTTAGCTAAAGATCCCAAAGGTGGTTCTTTAGGTAGTAATATCAATATAAAAGAAATAAAAGGTATTAATCATTATCCAGATAGTGAATTTATAGAATCATTAGAATATATTCAATTATTAAAAGATTTCTTTAAAGATAAACGATAATATTCCCTTGGCAATAATTTGAAAAAGAATAAATAGGCTTAAGATTGTATAATAATTATATTATGAGTTATCAAGTATTATATAGAACATATAGACCTTCAAAATTTAATGAAGTGGTTGGCCAAGATTATATTGTAAAGATTTTAAAAAATACAATAAAAAACAAAAAAATTGCTCATGCTTATTTGTTTGCAGGACCTAGGGGTACCGGAAAAACAACAATCGCAAAATTGTTTGCGAAGGCAATAAATTGTGAAAGCTTTGATGAAGAAGCATGTGATGAGTGCTCTAGTTGCCTAGCATTTAAAGAAGGTAATCATCCAGATATTATTGAACTTGATGCTGCCAGTAATAATCGTGTAGAAGATATAAGAGAAATAATTGACCAAGTACCATATGCGCCTATTATTAGTAAGTATAAAGTATATATAATTGATGAAGTTCATATGTTGTCTGCTTCAGCATTTAATGCTTTATTAAAAACTCTAGAAGAGCCACCAGCTCATGTTGTTTTCATATTGGCAACAACCGATCCTCAAAAAATCATTCCAACCGTTTTAAGTAGATGTCAAAGATATAATTTTTCAAAGATATCTAATTTAAACATGAAAAAGAAAATGATTGAGATACTTGATAAAGAAAATCTTAAATATGAAGAAAAAGCCCTAGATGAAGTAGCACTACTAGCGGAAGGTGGTATGCGTGATGCTTTATCAATACTTGAACAAGTACTTTCTTATAATAATGAGGGTGTATATCTAGAAGATATTCAAAAAATATTTGGTCTAAGTACCAAAGAAGAAAAAGTAAATTTATTAATAGATATCCACAAAAATATTACCGAGGCTATAAGTACTTTAAGAGAAATGTATAACTATGGTATTGAGCCCAAAAGATTATGTATTGATTTACTAGAAATAATTAAAGAAGCGCTTATTTATTCGGATGATCAAAATGAAACTTTGTTAGATAAAATCGATAAATTTGATGCGATGAATATTTTAGATGCGATTAATACTAATGATTTATTAAATGACATCACTTATTTAGAAGAAGCCTTATCTAAAACACGTGGTAATCAAAGCTTTTTAACATACTTAGAATTAGCTATCGTTAAGATGAGTGGTGCTAAGTCTAAAGATTACATTGAACCAATTAAAAAAGAAATAAAAGTTCAAGAAAAAACAGAAGTTAGTACAAAACCAATAGAAACAAAGGAAGAACCTAAAGTTGAAGAAACAATAATAGAGGAAGAAAAGCCTGAAGTCTTAATAGAAGAAAAGATAACAAACATGGATTCGAACCTAAATAATAACAATTCGAACCCCAATACTGATGATTCTACTACTGAAGGGCCAAGTATAGAATATTTAGCTGCCTTACTTTTATCTGCCAGCAAGAACTACAAAGAAAGCGATTCAATTATCTATAATCGTATGGAATTATTTATGCTAGATCCTAACAAGCGTAAGTTCTATGAATTATTAAAAAATACAAGTTTATTCGCAAGTGGTAAGGATGTAATTATTGTCACTGGTCCAAAACTGGCAATCGATAATATTAACGCAACTGAAAATAAGAATGAATTATATCGTTTTATGATGGAAGAATTTGGCCTAGATAAGGTTATTTATGGAGTGGATGATAATAAGCGTAATGAACTTATTACAGAATATAAAAAACTTGCTGCAGCCAAAAATAATTTAATTCCTAATGTTGAAAAACCAAATATTAAAAAAGAATTAACTAATGAAGAAAAAGTTAAAGAATTATTTGTGAATGCGAGAGTTGAAGAATAATGTATCCCAATAAATTTCAAAAGATTATCGACATATATGAAAAATTACCAGGAGTAGGTAATAAAACCGCTCAACGTTTTGCGTTTACTTTACTTGATTTAAGTAAAGAAGAAATAGATGATTATGCCAATTGTTTAAAAGAACTTGAAACACTTAAAAGATGTAAAGTGTGTGGTTTTTTAAGTGATGAAGATCTATGTCCAATCTGTTTAAATGAAAATAGAGATAAAAACATAATTATGGTAGTTGCCTATCCCCAAGATTTAATCGCAATTGAAAAGACAGAAACCTATAAGGGAACGTACCATATCTTAAATGGTTTATTATCTAGCAGTAAGGGTATCTTTCCAGAAGATTTAAGAATCAATGAATTATTAGAAAGAATAGATGATAACACAAAAGAAATAATAATTGCGACATCACCTACTATGGATGGGGAGATGACGGCTTTATATTTAGATAAAATATTAAAAGATAAAAATATATTAGTAACTAGACTCGCACATGGTTTACCAATGGGTGCTAATTTAGATTATGCTGATGAACTTACTTTAATAAAGGCAATGAATAATCGTAAGAAAATTGATGAAGAATGAAACTAATTAAATCTTTTGATAAGCACAATAATTTTAATAACGCTATTGTTCCTTTAACACTTGATATTAAAGAAGTGCTTTTTATTTGTCATCATGAAATTGATAAGAAGAAATTTGAGTGGTGCGAAAAGATAATTAGAAAATATAAAGATATTAAGATTGCTTATCTAAATATTGATGAAAAAGATGTTGTTGATTATTTTGATGATGATGTATTAATTGATGTCAGTGCTAAACAATATTCTTCATTAATCTTGTTAGAAAAAGCACTTAGAAATAATAAAACAATTATCTATTTTGATGAAGAAGAAAAAAGCATTAAAGACTATAATAAACATCAAATAATTTCTAATGAACTATTTAAACTTGATATAGAAGATATCATAACTTTAAGTGGTGGTAAGATTATTTCTAATTTACATAGTCCTGTTAAAGAAAAAGAAACAATTAATTTGATATATAAGACAATCGATAGTACTGTAGATAAATATTCAGAATTTATATCTTATGTATCTAAAATAAATTCAATCTTATATAACCGTGATAATGATGGCGTGAATTATTATTTAAATGATTCAACTTTAAATAAAATCATTAATGATAATAATTATCTAAAATTTAAAAATCTAAATTTATTCACAATCAATAAAAATGTCTTATCGTTTTTAAACATTGAGATAGCTAAATTATTTACGGTTTCTGGAACCTTTTTGGAAAACTATATCTATAACAAATTAATAGATAGTAAGCTATTTGATGATGTTAAGATGTCAGTAAAAATCGAATTTTCAAATGAACAAAAAGTACCAGTAACTTGTGAGCTTGATTGTTTAATACTTAAAGACAACAATCTTTTATTTACCAGCATCAAATCAAATAAGGTAGAGCCAGATGATTTAAATGAAATAAAAGTTCACAATATTATGTTTGGTAACCAATATTCAAAACCAGTTATCTGTATCTATAATGAACTAAGTGAGAATCGTCCAGGCATATACGCAAAAGCTCAAGAACTTGGTGTATATGTAATAGAAGAATGTATGTTTAAAAGTGGAATTGCTGATAACATTTTTAAGATTATAAATAATACTTATTCATATGCACATATAATATAAGTATAATATGTCAGCAATCGCTTATATCACAGATTCTAAAATGTTAGATATGCATCGTTTAAACGCAAATACAACGATGAATTTTTGGCGTTTATCACCAACTCTAACTTTTTCAGATTTTAAAACTGATGACTTAATTTTCTTTTTATCAAAAGACAGGGAATATCAAAGAGATAAGGAAAAAGGAATTGTTGGTTATGGTAAAGTAGAAAAATTAATTATAAATTCTATAAGTGTCATGTGGAACAAATATGGTAAAGAAAATGGTTATAACACTTTTGATGAATTTAAAGAAGCAATCATTAAAGTAAGCAAGGATCATAAATTACCAAATAAGATTTCATCATTTTATTTAAAAGATGTTGTCTTCTTTCAAACACCAGCTTATTTAAGCGATTTAGGTATGAGTATTTCAAACAACATAGAATCATATGTTTATATTAATCCAGAAGACATTGTGATTAAATTACTAGAATATGGTAAAGACAATATTGATATTTGGTCTTCTAATGAAAATTTAAGTGACAAAATAGATGATGAAGAATTGTATTATTCTTTAAGATTAGCCCATAAAGAATTTGGTGACTTTAATTTGAATGAGGATAAATTAAAGAAGGCAATCAAGACAATGCGAAAAGTTAAAGAGTTAAATCCCGTACTTAATTATGTAGGTGGCTCAGTTCTTGATTTGTGTCTTGTTAATGAAAGAAATGTTTTGATAGTTTTATACAACAATAACTCTTTTGATGTAAGACTATTAATTGGCCAGGCTGAACTATATAAAAGAAATATTGGAAAGTATTATCCTAATGCTTATAAACTATATTTCAAAACCAGTGATGGTAATAAAGAAATAGAATATATGTTAAATAAGTATTAATCTTAAGTAAATAAAAAAGCTGTTAAATTTTATTAACAGCTTAATTTTTTTAATTTATTTGAAAGTTTTTTATTTTTCCTTACCAGGCCCACAGATCTTCCTTGTGATGATACCAACAATCATCGCAACTGCAAGAGATGTGATTGAAATAAGGGCACCACCTGTAGCTTCATTATAGCCAAAGTCTAGAACTAAACCACCAATGCCGCATACAAATATTGCCGCAACTGGATATAGGTTTTTATTATCACCAAGATCAACCTTAGCAAGTAGTTGTAAACCACTAGCAGCGATAAAGCCATATAGGGCAACACAAGCACCACCCATAACACATTTTGGAATAGAGTTGATAAGTGTGATAAATGGTGTGAAGAAAGATAACAAGATACAACCAAAAGCTGTATAGAATAGTGTGCTTACTGATGCATTTCCTGTAATCGCAACGCAGGCAACTGATTCACCATATGTTGTATTAGCACAACAACCAAATACCGTACCAACAAATGAACCAACGCCATCACCAAGTAATGTTTTGTCAAGACCTGGATCTGTAATTAAATCTTTATTAATAATGTTACTAACGTTCTTATGGTCACCAATGTGTTCGCATAATAGAACTACTGATAATGGTGCAAATACTAATAGTAAATTTATGAATGCAGCGAAATCAATTGCTTCATATTGTCCCTTAGTTTCAATTGCACGAATTAAGAATATCTTTGGATAATCAATGATTGATGTAAGTCTAAATGGTACAAAAGCATTAGTGAATACTGAGAAGTCTAAGACTTGTAAAGCTGCATTTCCAGTAGCGGTTCCAATTAGTGTTACAACTAAGGCTACAACATAGCCTATGGCAATTCCTACAACAAATGGGAATAGTTGCATAGATTTACTTCCTTTAACTGAAGCCCAAACGATTGCGAAGAATGTGATTAAACCGATTGCGATAGTAATTAAACTATATTCACTTCCGCCATTAGTGCTCATCCATGATGTAGCAGTACTAGAAAGTGATAAGCCAATTAATGAAACAATTGGACCAGCGATAGCAGCAGGTAATAATTTATTTACCCAATCTGAGCCAACAGCTTTAATAATTAATGCGAATATTACATATACAGCAGCAGCGATACCAACACCAACGATAATTCCAAGATAGCCATATCCTGCAGCAATTGTAGTTGAATAAGCACCTAAGAAGGCAAATGAACTTCCTAAGAAAACCGGACTTCTTCTTTTAGTAAAGAAGATATAAACCAAAGTTCCAAGTCCTGCACCAAATAAGGCAGCAGCTGGATCAGATGGCAATCCATATTGAGTCATCAAAATTGGAACAAGTAATGTTGCGGCCATGATGGCAATCATTTCTTGTAAGGCAAACATTAAGTTTTGTTTTACTGGAGGTTTATCTCCGATGTCGTAGATTAATTTCATACTGTCTCCTCTAGATAAAAAACCTTGCCCTAATCTGTACGGCAAGGTTATAGTAATCCTGTTAAAAATTAATATGGACGCCCTTGCTGATATCTCGTATCAGATTAAAGATGCTTATTTATCTTTGAAATCTTAACATTAAATGTTACATGTGTCAATTACTATCGTTATATTTCAGATAATGGAGTTATGTAACTATTAGTTACTTATAATCTAGCTGCTGGGCTTCCTACTTGGAAAATAACTATTTATTGTGCAATTGCATAATAAAAAAATAATCTAAAAACTCTTAATGTTTAATTTTATCTGAAGCAAATATAAGCAAAACCCCTTAATTTATGGCTGTTTGGGAAGTTATGAGATTAATAATCAACACTTTTATCAAAGATATATATTTCATTCAAAATTTATTATGCAAAAAAGTTGCATAATAAAAATAAAAATTTATTATGCAATTTATTATGCAATTGCGTAATAAACCATCTTAAGTGTTAAACAACAAATATCTTACTAAGATTAAGAAACAATTGTGCCTTGTACTGATAAAGAATCAAAATGGGAATAAGTGTATTTAAATAACATATAAAACTAGGAATAAGTGTATATTTTCTTATATAAAAATTAGGAATAAGTGTAAAATAAAGTAAAGGAAGAGAATACTATGTTAAAAAGAAAAATAGCTGTTGATATTGAAAATTACTTAAAATCAGATTCAAATAAAATATTACTAGTTGACGGAGCTAGACAAATAGGTAAAACATATATTATTAATGAAGTTGGAAATAGATTATTTGAAAATTATATTGAAATAAATTTTGCGGAAGATTCAATAACAGATAGATTATTTGAGGATGTAGGCACAGTAGAGGATTTTTATTTACAATTAAGTTCTTTATATGGTGAAAAAATGAAAGATAAAAATAATACACTAATTTTTATCGATGAGATTCAAACATATCCTAAATTTTTAACATTATTAAAGTTTCTAAAAAAAGATGATCGCTATACATATATTGCTAGTGGTTCTTTACTTGGTATAGCTCTTAGTCAAACAAATTCAATACCGATTGGTAGTATTCAAACATTAAGAATGTATCCACTTGATTTTGAAGAATGGTTATACGCAAATGGTGTTGGTGATGAAGTAATCCATAAGATGAAAGATTCTTTTTTAAAGCGCGAATCTTTGTCTGAACCATTACATAAAAAATTAATGGATTTATTTAAGAAATATTTAATTGTAGGTGGAATGCCTGATGCTATTAATTCATATTTAGAGACAAAAAATATTTGGCAAGTAAGAAATATTCAAGAAGACATCCATAATTACTACGCTATTGATGCCTCTAAATATGATCAAGATAGAAAATTAAAAATTAGAAGAATCTATGATTTAGTTCCTTCCAATTTAGAAAACAAAAAGAAAAGACTTGTTATTAAAAATATTGAAGAAAAAAAGGGAAAAAGATATTCAAATTATGAAGAAGAATTTGAATATCTAATTAATTCAGGTATTACTCTAGAAGTTAAAGCGATATCTAATCCAAGTTTTCCATTAATTGAAACATCTAGTAAAAATTTATTAAAACTATATCTAAATGATGTTGGCATTCTTACAAATATTCTTTATAAAAACAATATAAAAGCGATACTTGATAATGAAAAAAGTATAAATCTTGGAGCTGTATATGAAAGTGCAGTTGCTCAAGAATTAGGAGCCCATAATCACAAACTTTTCTATTATGATAATAAAGCTAAAGGTGAAGTAGATTTTTTAATTGACGACTATGACAATCTATGTGTTTGTCCAATAGAAATAAAATCAGGCAAAGACTATAAAGTTCATAGCGCTATAGATGCTTTTATAAACAACAATAACTACAATATAAAATATGGTTATGTATTTTCAAATTCAAAAGATGTTGAAATAATAGATAAAATTATCTATATGCCAATTTATTACATAATGTTTATTTAGTTTATACAAACAACATCACCATTAAGTTTTAAATCATAACTTATTAATTTATTAGAATCTAAATTCTCATTTTTCATAGAAACTGCATTAATTGAATGATTATCGTAAGTCTTATAGTAATAAGTTAAAGAATCACATGAACAACAAGATGAATAAATAGTATATTCATAGTCTCCTTCTTTAACTTCACAACAGCCTTTTTGTTGCTCAACAGATCCTAAGATATGAAAGAATTGGGATACACTTGATAGCTCATCATTATTTGATTTTGAATTACATTTTGTAAAGGCGACCTTTACAAATCTAGATGCACTTGATAAATCACCAGGAAGGCCAAGTCCTCCCATACCTCTAGAATAAGTTTCTAAATTTAAATCTTTTGAAAAATTATTAATAGGTTGTTTAACACTTAAATTTTGATAGTTATTCAAATTAAACATTTGGATTGGGAAAGGCGGATTATTAGTTAAAACGCCAACCTTATTATCATAAATATGCATACCATCTTTGGTATATTCTACTGTAATACAATTGTCTTTATCCGCAATTAACCAATGAAGACTTCCTGGTGTCATGCCTTCCATAAATTCAGCATCAGTAATAACTATGTTGTTTAATAATTCTTTTACTTCTAAAACACTTGAACAAGTTTTAAGCAAATAAGGAATTAATTCAAAAGAAGCGATATTACTTTTGTTGTTTGAAAGTTCATGTTCATACTTTGCATTTCCAACAAAATTTAAGCCCGCAATACATAATCCCTTCTCATTCATCGCATCATAATAAAGTGGATAATCATTAACTATTATTCCACAACCTATCAAAGAATAATGATTATCGATAATCTTGTTTTCATGTCTTAATTTAAAGGAATAATTTCTAGGTGTAATAATTATCTTTTCACCAAAAGAAACTTCATAATCTAGATTTCTTCCAAAATAAAAACCATCCGTTTTATAAGTTGCAGCAGTACACATAATAAATCCTCGCTTTACATTAATATTATATAGAAAGTAAAAATAAAGATTTTAGAAATAATCTATAAGATACAATAAAGACATGATAGAAAAACAAATCGCAAAACTAGTAAAACAAAAAGGTGGTAGAACTTTTTATGTTGGTGGTTATGTAAGAGATAAATTATTAAATATTGAAAATAAAGATGTTGATATTGAAATACATGGTATAAATGAAGAACAATTAATAGACATCTTAAAAATAGTTGGTCAGCCAATTTCCTATGGAAAAAGTTTTGGAGTCTATTCTTTGAAAGGACACAACATTGATATAGCCTTACCTAGAAGTGAGCAAGCAATCGGTAAAGGACACAAAGATTTTAAAATAAATGTTGACCCCTTTATAGGCTATAAACAAGCTGCAAGAAGAAGAGACATTACTATTAATGCTTTGATGCAAGATGTACTAACAAATGAAATACTTGATTACTATAATGGATTAGAAGATTTAAAAAACAAAATAATAAGACAAGTTGATTCAAATACTTTTATTGAAGATCCCTTAAGAGTATTAAGAGTAGCTCAATTTGCCTCACGTTTTGAATTTGAAGTAGCAGATGAAACAATTCAACTATGCAAAACAATTGATTTAACTTATTTATCAAAAGAAAGAGTTGAAGAAGAACTTAGGAAATCTTTATTGAAGGGTAAAAAACCATCTATCTTTTTTAACACCTTAGATGAAATGGATCAATTGAATTATTGGTTTAAAGAAATAAAAGAACTACAAAATATAAAACAAGATCCCCTATATCATCCAGAAGGCGATGTCTATATTCATACAATGCAAGTAATAGATAGAGCTATTAAATATAGAGATAAGTGTAAATCTTATGAATTTATGTTGCTTTGTCTAACCCATGATTTTGGAAAAATAATTTGTACTGAAAATATAAATGGTAGGATTCATGCCTATGAACATGAAACAAAGGGATTACCAATAATAGAAGAATTTATTAAAAGAATTACTAATCGTAAAGAAGTTATTAGCTATTTAAAAAATATGGTTCCCTTACATATGTTACCTAATAAATATGCAAGCGATAATTCCAAAATCAAGAAAACAAATAAGATGTTTTATGATTCTATAGAGCCACAAGATTTAATCTATTTTTCTTATTGTGATAGAGGAAAAGAAGATAACTCTTTATATCTAAATCAAAGATATGAAGAATACAAAATAATGATGTCAAAACCATATGTGACAGGTAGAGATTTGATTGATCTTGGAATTAAGCAAGATAAGAATTTTAATGACTTATTAAAATATGCAACAAAATTAAGATTAGCAGAAGTTGATAAAGAAGAAGCCTTAAAACAAGTACTTGCCTACTATAACAAAGAATTTAAAAAGATGAATTGAATTTCATCTTTTTAAAAGCTATTTAGTTTTCTTAGTTGTTTTCTTAGTTACAACCTTTTTTACTGGTGATTTAGCAGCTTTCTTAGTTGTAGCTTTTTTAACAGCTGGCTTTACAGCAGCAACTTTCTTAGCTACTGTTTTCTTAGCGGTTTTTGCAGCCTTTTTTACATCAGCTTTTTTCTTTTCAACCTTTTTTTCAACTACTTTCTTAGCTACAGCCTTTTCAACCTTAGCTTTCTTGTCTGCAACTTTCTTAGCAACAGTCTTTTTAGCTGGAGCCTTCTTAGCAGCAACCTTAGCTACAGCCTTTTTAGCATCTGCCTTCTTAGCTTCAGCTTTCTTAGTGGCAGCCTTTTTTACATCAGCTGTTTTAGCAGCAACTTTAGCCGCAGCCTTTTTAGCATCAGCTGTTTTTGCAGCAACCTTTTTAGCAACTTCTTTTTTAGCTGGAGCTTTCTTAACAGCAGTATCAGCTTTCTTTACGGCAAGTTTAACGCTATCAGTTTTCTTTCCGCAACAAGTCATAAGAATATCCTCCTATATTTTTTTATATTTGCATTATAGCACTACAATAAAATATAAGGCCATAATTAAGCCATATTTTTGATATTTTTCAATATAAAAATGTAGAATATTATTATGCTTGTAAATAAATTCAAAGATGAAATAGATATAAAAGATTTAGCTGACATTCATCCTTCCCTTTATACTTTAGTTGATATAAGAGATGAAGTAAGTCATGACTATGGATGCATTCCTCATTCAATTAGTAATGAAAACATTTTATTTGATGAAAATTTAGATAAAAATAAAAGTTATGTTTTATATTGTATGAAAGGAATTGATTCATACAGTATTGCCCAAAGACTAAGAGAAAAAGGCTATGACGCCATTAGTTTAAAAGGTGGCTATAGCGCTTATTTAAAATCACAACTTGGTAGAGCTGATAAAGATTTAAATGAGAAATGTGAGAAATCAATTACAACTACTTATCGTAAACAATTATTATCGCCATTTTTAAAGGCCATAGATACTTACGAGTTAATTAAAGAAGGTGATAAAATTGCGGTATGTATTTCTGGTGGTAAAGATTCAATGTTGATGGCCAAATTATTTCAAACTTTAAAAAGATTTAGTAGAGTAAATTTTGATGTTGAATTTATTATCATGGACCCAGGATATAGTGAACTTAATAGATTACTAATTGAAGAAAATGCCCGTAATTTGAATGTTCCAGTAAAAATATTTGAAACAAGTATTTTTGATGTTGTCTATAATCAAGAAAAATCACCATGTTACTTATGCGCAAGAATGCGTAGAGGTCATTTATATAATTACGCAAAAGAAATGGGCTGCAACAAAATTGCCTTGGGACACCACTATGATGATGTTATTGAAACAATTTTAATGGGTATGATGTATGGTGGCCAAATCCAAACCATGATGCCAAAATTAAAAAGTGATAACTTTGAGGGAATGGAACTTATTAGACCCCTTTATTTAATAAGAGAAAACGATATTAAAAATTGGCGTGACTATAATGGTTTACACTTTATACAATGTGCCTGTCATTTTACGGATACTTGTTCTTCTTGTAGGGAAGATGGTACTACTTCTTCTAAAAGAATGGAAATTAAAAATCTAATAAGAGAATTAAAAAAGACTAATCCTTATATAGAAAAAAACATCTTCAAGAGTGTTGAAAATGTTAATTTAGATACTATAATTGCTTATAAAAAAGATGGAAAGAAAATTAGTTTTCTTGACGAATACTAAACAACAATAAAATCAATATTACGATTGTTTAAATCAACAGAAATTAATTTAACTTTTACTTTTTGACCAAGCTTATAAGTTCTAATACCATCAGTTAAATTATTATGATCATCTAGATAGTAGTAGCCATCTAGATTTTTTATATGCACAAGTCCTTCAATAGAATTATCAAGTTCGACATAGAAGCCATAATTAGTAACTGTTGAAATGATGCCTATAAAAGTTTGTTTAATTTTATCTTGCATATATTCACACATCTTAAGATCGACAATGGCTCTTTCAATAGTGGTGGCTTTCTTTTCTCTTTCATTAGCTTTCTTAGCTATTTCTTCATTTTTTTTATTATCATTATCAATATCATCGCTATAGTTAAAGACATATTTTTTTAACATTCTATGAACGATTAAATCAGGATATCTTCTAATAGGTGAGGTGAAGTGACAATAGTGTTCGAGTCCTAAGCCATAGTGTCCTATACAATCATGAGAATACAAGGCCTTCGCCATGCATCTTAACATTAAATTAGAAACTAAATTATATTTATCGGTATTTTCAAATTTCTTTAAACAATTAGCTAATGTCTTAGATTCTATCTTGTAGTGGTTACCCTTAAAAGTAACACCAAGTTCAGACATGGTATCAATAAAGTCATCTATTCTATCAGCCTTTGGATAATCGTGATTTCGATAAATTAAAGGTAGATTTAAATAGAACATATGTGATGCCACTGTAGTATTAGCTAATATCATAAAGTCTTCAATCATTAATTCAGCTTTGTCTTGTGTTCTTAATTTAATATCAACTACTTTACCATTTTCTTCAATAATAATTGGCTCATTTGATTCAAATTCAATGCCACCCTTGTTTTTTCTTACTTTATCAACAATTCTTGATAAAGAATAAGCAGTATAAATCATTTGGGTAATATCACTATATTGTTCTAATAAGTCTTTATCATGGGCAAGTATCTTGTTAACTTTGTTGTAGGTCATGCGATGAGCTGATTTAATAACAGAAGGATATATTTCATAACTAAATACTTCACCTGTATAATCAATGTCCATTTGACAAGTTAAAGTATAACGATCTTTATTTTCAAGTAGCGAACATAAATCATCAGATAATCTAAATGGCAACATCGGAATTACCTTACCTGGATAATAAATAGATGTTCCTCTTCTAAGCGCTTCTTTATCTAAAGCAGATCCCTCAGATACATAATGTGATACATCAGCTATTGATACATATAAGCGATAGCCATTTTCTATCTCTTCTACATATATCGCATCATCAAAGTCTTTGGCATCATCACCATCAATGGTAATAAATGATAAATCTCTTAGGTCTTTTCTGTCTTTGATTGATACTTCTTCACTTAAATTGTTTACTTCTTTTAATAGTTTATTAGAAAAAGGAATAGGGGCATCATTTTGAAGAAGTATGGTTTCAATAAGGGTTGATTCATCATCGATGTGACCAATTACTTTATCTATTTTCAATTCTTTTTTATAGTAATCAGAAATATAACATCTTACTTTATAAAAAGGTTTTAATTCCTTCTTAAAATCTTTTTGATTAATTATCTTATATTCCTTTAAGCGGATGTCATCAGAAAAGAAATATAGCTTGCCTTTTCTTAGAACCATGGTCCCATAAATATAAGCTGTTTTTCTCTCTATTACTTTTATGAAAGTAACATAATTTTTTTCTTCTTTGTATAAGATTTTATCACCATTAAAAAGAATGATATTTGTATCGTTATTTACTAACTTATCATCAATATAGGCTTTAGACTTATAGACATCAACAATTCCTTCTTGATAAATAGAGGCCAATGTTATGACGCCATCTGTTTCATAAAGTACTTTTTCATCAACCAGTTTATTTATTTCTTTAGTTAATTTAATAAAGTCGGCACTACTTGTAATATTTAAATCTATAGCTATTTGATCAATAGTTTTTCCTTGTTTTTTTAAACAATTTTTAATTTGATTCACCATATTTCTATTTTATATAATAAAACCATGATTAAAGCGATATTTTTTGATATAGATGGTACTTTGTTGTATGGAAATAGGGGTATTCCAAATAAAGAAATAGAAGATTTAAGAAAGCTAAAAGAAAAGGGAATAAAAATAGTTATTTGTACAGGTAGGGCAATAGGGGAAGTAAAACCATTAGGTTTAGATTATTATGGTTTTGATGCCTATATTGCCTTAAATGGCCAAACCATTTATGATGCTGATTATAATCTAATCTATGAGAATTTATTTGATAAAAATGATTTAAAAAAGCTCATAGATATTTTTAATTCTAAAGATATTGTAATTGGTTTAAGTGGTGAAGATGGTTTATATGTTAATTTTGTTGATGATAAGTTAAAAAAGGAAAATGGTGTTTTAAATATTGCGATACCTAGAGTTGATACTTATCATAATGAGAAAATATATCAAGCATTAGCTTATTGCGATGATGCCTATAAAGAAAAAATAAAGAAGGAATTAGTAAATTCTAAGGTTACTTTTTGGAATGACTTTGGTATAGATATTTTTAATAAAAATGGTGGTAAAGATAAGGGCATCTTTAAATATTTAGAGATGTCTAATATCAGCATTGATGAAACCATGGCCTTTGGTGATAGTGAAAATGACACGGAAATGTTAAAAGCTGTATCAATTGGTATAGCGATGGGCAACGGCACAAGACAATTAAAAGAAGTAAGCGATTTTATAACTAAGGATTTATATGATGATGGCATAGATTATGCCTTAAGAAAATATGGGGTATTAGATGATTAAAGCGGCATTTTTTGATTTAGATGGAACACTATTTTCTCATAGCCAAAAGAAGGTTCCTGATTCTACTATTTTGGCTTTTAAAGAATTGAAGGAAAAAGGCATCAAAAGAGTACTTTGTACTGGTAGACATATTGTAGAACTAAGACAACTTGGCATACTTGATTTGGGTTTAGAGTTTGATGGTTATGTATTATTAAATGGTCAAATAATATTGGATGAAAATCAAAAGTATTTAGATGGCACGCCAATTAGAGATTCAGAAACTAAAAAGATAGTTAAGTTATTTAATGAAAAAGACTTTTCTTTAATTCTTGAAAATATAGATGAGCTATATGCCAATATCATGGATGATTTTTATTTAGAAGGATTGAAAAGCGTTAATACCAAGCCTTTTCCAATAAAGGAATATGATGAAAGACCTATCTTTCAAGTTAGTACTTATGTCAAGAAAGAAAGACAAGAATTTTTAAGAGAATATCTAAATGATTGTTATATAACATCATGGAATGAATATGGTTTATGCATTGTTGATAAAGATGGTGGCAAAAGTAAGGGTATGGAAAAATATCTTAAGAAAATGGGCTTAAACAAAGATGAAACTATAGCCTTTGGTGATGGTGATAATGATGTTGATATGTTGCAATATGCCAAAATCGGTGTAGCCATGGGCAATGGTGTTAAGGCTGCTAAAGAAGCTAGTGACTATGTAACTAATCACATTGATGAAAACGGATTGTATAATGCCTTGAAACATTTTTCCATTATTTAAATAATTATATAGACTTCACATAAAATTCGCTTTGCTATGTTAGTATATATTCAAACATGAAGAGAGGAATTATATGAATTTAAAATCAACTGATTTTTTTAAAAATGTAGATCCAAATAAAGAAAAATATGAAATTGCGATAAAGTATGCTGAACAAAGAAATATTAATATATATGACATCAATGAGCTTAAAAAACTTTATAAAGATGTAAATAAGCATATTGAAGAAGTATGTAAGGCTTTAGAAACGGATGAAAACAATAATGAACAAATAAACGAATTAGAAAACTTAAATGAAGTATTCTATGGCTTAGTTGGTTTAATTATTGATAATAAACATAATTCCATGAACAAGGCATAGAAAAAAGAGCTTTCGCTCTTTAGTATCTATCAATCACAAAATGTAAAGAATCTGTCTTATACATTTTGTTTAGTTTGCACATAAAGAAATAGGCATCATCGAATGAATCAAATGTATCCATAACACGGCAATGTTGGCCATATTCTTTTTTGTGCACTCTAATCACTGTGAAATTATGCATTAATATTGGTCAACAACCCAATTTAGAGTTTTATTTCCAAATAAACGATTTAAATTAGATGAGAAAGTAGAAGCTTCATCAAGTGTATTAAAAGTTATTTCAACAGTGCATGATTGACCAAGTTGGTTTCTTAGTACTCTAATAACTGAATATTTTTTCATTTGAGTTACCTCCTTTTCATAAACATAATACGACCGTTTGTTAATATTTCAACATGATAACGGTTACATATGTAATGAAAGTGGTTCCATTTATGAAAAAGTGTTTATTATAGATATATGGACAAAATTAAACGACATTCAGATTCTTTAATTATTGCCGCCATTTTATTTTTCTTTGGTGGTTTTCAAAATGCTTATACTTATATTAATTGTGGAAAGGTATTCGCAAACCTACAAACAGGCAACTTAGTTTTAATGGCTATTAATCTAGCTGAGGGTAATTTTAGCCTTGTTATTAGATATTTGGTTCCTTTAACAAGTTTTTGGCTTGGTTGTTTTGTGGGATCGGTTGTTGATGTTAAATGTAAACAAAATTTCAAGATTCATTGGCGTACAATTGTCTTATTTATTGAACTTGTATGTGTCATAATTGCAGGCTTATTACCAGAAAGTTTTGATTTAGCTTCTGCTGCAGTTATAACTTTTAATAGCGCTTTATCTTTACAAGGTTTTAAAACAGTTGATAATAGGTCTTTGCCTACTACCATGATGATTGGTAATATGCGTAAGGCTATTGAGTATCTAACAAGATATGCTTTATTACATAAAAAAGAAGATTTTAAAGAATTTAGAATTGTCTTTTGGCTTTTAGTTGTCTTCTTATTAGGGGCAATGGTAAGTGCTAAATTGAGTAATTATTTCTACGCAAAGACAATCTTATTTTTAATTCCTTTATATATTGTTGCCATCACTTATCTTCAAATCGATAAACGTTAAAAAGTGTTTGAAATTTTTTTGAAAAAATAATAAGATATCAATTGCGATTTACGCGAGAGACAGAAAATGTCGCTTTACCAATGTCTGACGGTAGAGTGGCATTTTTTTGTTTTATAGGAGGAATTTAAATGAAAGAAATTAGAATGCCAA
>CAVGFC010000062.1:0-7027 GCA_963628775.1 Acutalibacteraceae bacterium | reverse complement strand
GCCCTACATCGATAAAAGTAACTTGTTTAAAAGGATTATTTATACAAAGTAGACACAACAGCAAACAGATATAAAGTTGATAATCCTTTTTAAAACCTGATAAATAAATAATTATAAGCACCACCCAAGTTAATAAAGAAATCTTTCCTCTAATTGATATTAATAATATATCAAGGACAAAGCCAATAATCTTCATAGTCAATAAATATAGTGGCGAAATAAATGGCAATATAAAATAAAACAAAGAAACAATAAATATAAAAATCCTAATATTTAAATAAAGAGAATAAAATAAAGACACAAAAATATTTACTTGGCCAAAGAATAAAGATTGAACTAGACCTATAATAAAACGGCAATTCTTATATTCACTTAGATATATAAAAGTAAAAAGTAATGTCAACAATACTGATGAATTACTTAATAAGCGATAATTTATTAAAGTAATAATTATTGTCTTTAAAGATAAATTATTAATAGAATCAAACTTAAAATAAGAAATTATAAAATCAATTATGATAAATAAGAGCTTAAACTCAAAGTCAAAAAACAAGGAATATAAGACAATTAAAAATAAAGATAGATATTTATTTTTATCAAATATTTTCTTAAGTAAGAAATATAAGCCAAAACCATAACCCACACTCACTAATAAATCATTATCACTTACATAATCATTAAATATAGTCTTTTTAAGTAAGTTCTTAGTATTATCATCAAACTTATCTAAATGTTTTAAAGATAACTTGAATGGTGTATTAGATAAGATGATTTCACTTTTTTCTGCCTTAAATAAATAATAGGAACTAAAGTTATCAAAATCATTATTGAGTGTACTATCCTTTACTAAAACAAAGTCGCCTACTTCTAAATCAGTATCATATAAGACTGTTTTATAAAGGAAAGAATTAACCGTTACATAGCTTGAACTTATATCAGATATATAGCCAACAGGAATAAGGTTTGGCAATTTAATAAGGCTTATTAATAATAAAGCTATTAAAATCAAACATTCTTTTTTGTCCAATAATAAGAGAATGATTATACTTATCACAAGTAAAAAGCTATTTTTAAAATAAACATTTAAATAAAAAAGAATAGCGACTCTAAATAGAAATATAGTCTTTGAGTTTTTCAAATTTCTTATCTCCTATCCCTTTTACATTCTTTAAATCTTCTATATTCCAAAAAGGTCCATAAGTTTCACGATATTCTATTATCTTTAAAGCTGTTTTTTCACCAATTCCAGGAAGTGTTATAAGCTCTTGCAGTGTTGCCTTATTAATGGAAATTTTATTAGTATCATCACTGCTTTCAATCTCTTGATTATTCTTAAGTATTGCCTCATCAATTATTTGATTGTTAGAGATATCCCCTACTTCATCCTTTAAATCTTTATAAGTGCTGCCTAGTGGAAGACTATAGTCTTTGTCATCAACTTTAACATTAATTGTTTTATCATCATTAAAAAAAGTAATATTTAGGGCAAATACTACAAGTATTATTAAGACTAATAAGCATAAACAAATAGCAATATATTTTTTTATCATCAATATATTATTGACAACAAAATTAAAAATTCCTACAAAAAAAGCCTAAATTTTGAATTAGGCTTTAAAAATTAATACTTAAATAAGGTAATTTATTGAACTTTAATAATCTTTACTTCGTAAGGTATTTTTGAATCAACCTTTACAACACTGCCAACCTTTTGATCAAGAATAGCTTCAGCAAGTGGAGTTACATTTGAAAGCTTACCATTTAGTGGATCAGCCTCAGTTGTACCAACAATTGAATATGTGTGCTTTTGTTTAGTATCAAGTTCTTCAATTTCAACAGTAGAACCAAGTCTTACATACTTAGTAGACTTAGATTCAGAAATAACTTCAGCATTACGAATTGTATGTTCAAGTTCTTTAATTCTAGACTCAACTTGTGCTTGACGATCTCTAGCTGCATCATAATCAGCATTTTCAGACAAGTCACCTTGAGCTCTAGCTGCCTTTAATTCTTCAATTACATCATTTCTAGTAACATGGATAAGAGTATCCAATTCATTTTTTAAATCTTGTAAACCTTCTTCAGTGACATAAATTTTCTCGTCCATAATTTACCTCCGCGACATCTATTTTAACATAGTACTAGTTTAAAATACTATTAATCTTGGTTATTAATAAGTCAATACCAACCGAATTACCACCGCCTTCAGGAATAATAACATCAGCATATTTCTTACTTGGCTCAATAAATTCATCATGCATAACTCTTACAGTTGATATCCATTGTTCAATTATATTATCTAGTTCTCTTCCTCTTTCGTTGATATCTCTAACCAGTCTTCTTATAAATCTAACATCATTTGGTGTATCAACAAAGACTTTAATATCTAATAAGTCTCTAATTTCTTTTTCTTCTAGCACAAATAATCCTTCAACAATAATTACATCTTTAGGTTCTACAATTTCAGTAACAGTACTTCTATTGTGAACTGTATAATCATAAGTTGGCTTTTCAATAATACGATTATTCATAAGTTCCAATAATTGAAAACGCATAAGTTCATGATCAAAAGCTAAAGGATGATCATAATTAGTCTTTTTACGATCTTCAAAAGACATATTTGTTTGATCATTATAATAGTCATCTTCCTTAATAATCACAATAGAATTAGTATTCTCAAAAGTTTCAATAATCTTTTTTGCGATTGTTGTCTTACCGCTAGCACTTCCCCCAGCGATACCAATAATTACAGGTTTGTTTAATAACATGATAAATATTCCTCTTGATTCTTTAATTGTTCACCATATGTCTTGGCAAATATCGTGCCACCATCACCACATACATCGCCAATAAAGAAGAAATAATCAGTTTCTTCAGGATATAAAACAGCTTTTATAGCATCCCTACCAGGATTACAAATTGCGCCAGGTGGTAATCCCTGAACTTGATAAGTATTATAAGGATCACTTGAATCTTGGATTATTTCACACTTTGTCCAATCTTCACCAAGTCCTATATCTAAGGCATAACATACCGTAACCGAACTTTGAAGTTGCATACCTTCATCCATTCTGTTATAGAAGACACTTGCGACCTTAGCCATATCATCTTTGTTTCCAGTTTCTCTTTGCACAATTGAAGCTAAAGTAAACAATTCATGAATTGAATACCTAGAAGATTCAAAAGCATCTTTATATTCGTTATATACACTAAGAGTTGAATTTAGTAATCGCTTAGTTACATTATCTATTGTGGTATCAGTAAAAAACTCATAAGTATCAGGAAATAAGTAACCCTCTAGTAAGCATTTAACATCCTCATCAAACATGTCTTCAGTTAAGAAAGGATAATCAGCCATTAAAGATCTAACATAAGTTTCATCATCCCAAGTAGCCATAATCTCATCATAGCTAAGATTTGTAGCTTCACTAATTGCTTCAGCAAAGTCTTTAGCACGCCATCCTTCAATGAATTTAACAGAAACCGTATTTTGAATTGCGTTAGTACCATCTGATAAATAAGCAACTAAATCTTTGAAAGATAAAGAAATATCAACATCATATGTACCAGCCTTAAAGTTTAAAGGAATATTTTTGATTTTGGCATATAAATAAGCTACATCACTATTTCTAATAACGCCTTCTTCATCTAAATAATCTAGAACAGTTCTACCATACCAATTATCTTCTATGCTTATGGTCTTATAATTTGGGTTCGAACCTGTTGTAGCTATAGGCTTCATATTTGAATCTATAAAGAAAAATATTCCACCAATAAGAAAAACAATAATCAATAAAAGAACAACCACTAGAGTTGTCTTATTATTCTTTTTATTTTTAGATTTCTTCATCTTCTACACCATCAAAGGCATCAATTACTTCTTGAACCATTTCTAGTTCTTCTTCATCTTCTACAACATAGAGATTACCATCTTCATCGTATTGTAAAGCGAATAATTCTTCGTCATTATCGCCTTCATAAACAACAACATAATTTTTGTCATTCATATCAAAAGTGAAAAGAATATTCATTTCTCTTTCTAAGCCATTGTCATCAGTAATATAAATCTTATTATCGTTCATTGTAGTCTCTTTCTATCTAAATAATCTTGTAATATATTTTGAGCCGCTAATTGATCAACTGTCGCCTTTCTTTTAGAAGCGCTATTGCCCAAAAAAGCACTAGTTTTTAAAGCCATAGAAGTAGTAAGTCTTTCATCTTGAAGTATCACTTCTACATCTCTTTCCTGTTCAATGATATCTTTAAATTCCATTGAAAGCTCAGCTCTTTCACCAATATCACCATTCATATGTTTTGGTAGGCCAAGGACAACAGTCTTAATTTTATATTCATCAATATATTCTAAAGTTCTATCAACTGCTGCATCATAATCATCTTGGGCAAACCTAAATGTCTCCTTAGCTAAAGCTAGTGATTCATTTGAATCTGATAAAGCTATGCCAAGGGTTCTTGAACCTAAATCTAATCCTAATATTCTCATTTATTTGCTCTCTAAATAATATCTAACAAGTTCTTCAATGATTTCATATCTTTCAACTTGTTGAATATTGCTGCGGGCGTTCTTATGGCTTGAAATATAAGCTGGATCATTAGAAATAAGATAACCAGATATTTGTTCTACTGGATCATAGCCTCTTTCAGTTAGCGCCAATGATACATCTTTTAACAAATCTTTTAAATTGGTTCTTTTTAAGTCATTTGAATTAAATAACATCGTGCTAGAAAAATCTTTAGCCATAATTGCACCTTCTTTCTTTATTATTATAACAATAATCTTAGCTTTATTTTTTTATTAAAGTAATAATACAGATAAAAGCAGACTTAACTGCTTTTATCTAATCATCATATTATTTAAATAGTTCTTTAATAGTAGAAATAATTTTATCCATTTGGCCATTGTTGTTGCCACCAGATTGAGCCATATCCTTCTTACCTCCACCTTTACCATCACAAAGCGAAGCAGCTTGTCTTACAATAGCACCTGCATCTAGACCTGCACCTGTAGCACTAGAACCTAAAGCACAAACAAACGAATATTTTTCACCATTACTGTTGCCAATAAAGACAGCACCACCATTAAGCTTATTCTTAATCATATCCGCAAAGTTTTTAGCATTATATTGTAGGCCATCATATGACAAGACAACATATTTATATTTGCCATTATCGTTTGCCTTAGAAACAATAACATCGCTATCAAGATTCATTACTCTATTTAGTAATTGACTCTTTTCATTTTCTAAGTTTGCGATATTTTCTTTCATTATTTCAATACGATCAGAAATCATATCAACATTCTTAAGCTTTAAGCTATCTTTAATAGCATCAAGTTTAGCTTCACTAGTCTTAAATGCTTCATAAGCCTTCATTTTAGTAAGGCATTCAATTCTTCTAATACCTGAGCCCACAGATTCTTCACTAATAATCTTAAATGAGCCTAAATCACTTGTATTAAAAGCATGTGTACCACCACAAAATTCTTTACTTGGTCCCATAGTAACAACTCTTACCTTATCGCCATATTTTTCATCAAATAAGGCAATAGCGCCAGTCTTTTTAGCTTCTTCGATTGTTAATAGCTCGGTAACAACAGGATAGCTTGCGTTGATAAATTCATTAACCTTAGCTTCAATTTCATTTAATAATTCATCAGAAATCTTTTCATAATGAGTAAAGTCAAATCTTGCATAATCTGCACATACATAAGATCCAGCTTGTTGTACATGACTTCCAAGTACTTCTCTTAAAGCTTCATCAAGTAAATGTAGGCTAGAATGATTAGCACGAATTTTTACTCTATCAGATGAATTAATACTTAACTTAAAGGTATCACCTACTTCAATTGTGCCATTTTCAATCACAACAGAATGCAAGAATTCACCATTAGGTGCCTTTTGTACATCTTTAACTAAGGCCTTACAAGCATCATTTTCAAGTACACCAGTATCAGCACATTGGCCACCACTTTCAGCATAGAAACAAGAATTAGCGAACACTACTTCACCAGAATCAGTTAATGAATCAACTTTTTTACCATCTTTAAATAAAGCGATAACCTTTGATTCATCTTCATTTTTTTCATAACCTGTGAAAGTAAAATCAGCCTTGAAGTTTAATAAGTCTTCACTTTGATTATGCATTGACTCACTAACATCTCTGGCATTTCTAGCCATTTCTTTTTGTCTAGCCATGCACTTTTCAAAGCCTTCAAGGTCACACTTAATGCCCCTATCACTTGCTGATTCAATAGTCATTTCCTTAGGGAAACCATATGTATCATAAAGTTTAAAGATTACTTCACCTGATAAAGTGCCATCTTTTACATTATCAAGCTCTTGATTCAATAACTTTTCACCATTGGCAAGAGTAACAATGAAAGATTCTTCTTCTCTTTTTATTAGCTTCTTAACAAAGTCTTTCTTTTCAAGTAAGTAAGGATAAAAACCAGACATCATATCACATACGGTATCAACAAGTTCATATAAGAATGGTTTATTAATACCTAAGTTTCTTGCATAACGCATAGCACGTCTAAGTACTCTTCTTAAGACATAGCCTCTTCCTTCATTTGAGAAAGTAGCACCATCAGCTAAAGCGAACACGCAAGTTCTAATATGGTCAGCGATAACTCTATAAGCCATCTTATTATCAGCGTATTTAATATTTGTATATTCTTCAGTTTTATGAATTATAGGAAGGAATAAGTCAGTATCAAAGTTTGTTTCACCATCTTGAATTAAGGCAACAAGTCTTTCTAGTCCCATACCTGTATCAATATTTTTTTGTGGTAATTCCTTATAGTCTTTTCTATCTACGCCTTCTTTAGCGTCAAATTGCGAGAAAACATTGTTCCAAACTTCAATATATCTATCATTTTCCATTTCTTCAAAGAACAACTTTTCGCCAATTCCTTCAGGATCATACTTAGGACCTCTATCATAATAGATTTCACTATCTGGTCCACATGGTCCTTCACCAATTTCCCAGAAGTTATCATATGATTTTA
>CAVGFC010000061.1:0-4062 GCA_963628775.1 Acutalibacteraceae bacterium | reverse complement strand
AATACTTATTTAAATTCTTTAGGATATGATGAAAATGATAATACTTCACATAATGGCTATGAATTGGTAAAAAGACCAAGTGTTGAATTAAGGGAAATATTGAATTTCCTTCATAATTGTGATTATGATGATGAACTTGTATTTAATACCCAAATTGAGATTAGATATGAGGGTTATATTGAAAAGGCTAGAAAAGAAGCTAATAAGATGCTTAAGATGGATGGTTTAAAGCTTCCTCAAGATATTGATTATAACCATGTTGATAATCTAAGATTAGAGGCTAGACAAAAGCTTAATCTAATTAAGCCATTAACCCTTGGCCAAGCTAGTAGAATATCTGGTATTAATCCTGCAGATATAAATGTGTTAGCTGTTTATGTAAAGGAAAGAAAAGATGCAAGATAAGATTGGCATTTTAGGTGCTGGTACTTTTGGCATAGCTTTAGCTAAGCTTTTAGCTCAAAAAGGAATTGATGTAACAGTTTATTGCCATAGTGAGGATAAGCTTATTAAGTTAAGAGAAACTAATCGCCATGAGCGTTTTGTAGATTCCGTTTTACCAAGTAGCATTAAGTATACAAGTGAAATAAGTGAAGCAATTAAGGGTAAAAGTATTGTCTTGTTTGCGCTTCCATCTATCACAATAAGACAAGTGGCTAGAAGCATTAAGCCTTATGTTGAAGATGGTCAAATAATTGTTGATGTTTCTAAGGGTATTGAAAAAGATAGTTTATTAACCCTTAGTGAAGTAATTAAACAAGAGTTAGATAATGATAACTTAAAATATGTAGTTTTAAGTGGGCCAACCCATGCTGAGGAGCTTATTTTAGATATGCCAACAGCTATTGTTTCCGCTAGTGATGATTTACTTTGTGCAAAACATGTTCAAGAAGTTTTCGCTTCATCTTTTTTTAGAGTTTATACAAATAGCGATGTCAAGGGAATTGAGATATGTGGCGCTCTTAAAAATATTATGGCAATTGCCGCTGGTATTTCTGATGGCTTAGGGTACGGTGATAATGCGAAGGCTGCTTTAATCACAAGGGGCCTACAAGAGATTAAAAGACTTGGTTCTAAGATGGGCTGTAAAGAAGAGACTTTCTTTGGGCTTGCAGGAATTGGTGATTTAATTGTTACTTGTACTAGTAGTCATAGTAGAAATTATCGTTGTGGTTATTTAATAGGCCAAGGAAAAAGTGTAAAAGAGGCAAAAGAAGAGATATGTATGGTGGTTGAGGGTTTAAATGCCTTACCTGCTGCCAGCAAGTTAGCTGATAAATATGGAGTTGATATGCCAATTACTTTTATGTTGGATAAAATAATCAACAAGGGATTCGAACCTAAAGTTGCAGTAAAAAATTTATTTGAAAGAGAGTTAAAGAGCGAAACTTATGGATATTAATGATTTTAATTTAGCTAATTTTATAGAGAGTTTGGCGGTTATTTTTGTGGCACTTGCCTTATTAATGATGATTGAAAAGGGTCATAATAAATACGGTAAGTTTCATAAAGAGAATAAGGAAATGAATACGGTTGTCAAGGTGGGTTATTCAATACTTCGTGCTTTGATTATTTTGTTTGCGGTACTTTTTATTCTAGAGCTTAATGGAGTAAATGTTTCTTCTCTTATTGCCGGACTAGGTTTAATGAGTGCTATTGTTGGTTTGGCTTTACAAGACTTATTAAAGGATGCCATCATGGGTATTCATATGATGTCTGATCATTTCTTTTCTTTGGGTGATGTTGTTAGGTATGGAAATATTATTGGTGTTGTTACTTCTTTTACAATGAAGACTACTACTATTAAGAGTATTGAGGATAATAGTATTACTAGTATTTGTAATAGAAATATTTCTGAGATTACAAAATATGATGCACCAATGATGTTAGATTTAGATATAACTTTCGCTTATAAAGATGACTATGAGAAGGTTGATAAGTTGTTGTGTAAAGTAGTGGATCGTTTAAAACAAATAGATGGTGTAACAGATAGCGAGTATAAGGGTACAAATGCTTTTGCGGATACAGGTTGTATATATAAAGTTAGAATGTATTGTAAACCTGAATGGGTGTTTGATATTAAAAGGAAGGCTTTAAGAGTTGTACAAGAAGAGCTTAAGGCTAATAATATGTCTACTCCATGTAGTAATATCTTTATTAATAATTAAGTTGGTGTTGATTGTGCTGTAACAATTAAAAATGCATGATTTTCTGTATTTAAGAAAAGTCATGCATTTTCCTTTTAAATAAGTTTATTATCTGCTGCTAAATCTTTAGCTAACATAAAAGTCATATATAGAGGGATTGTTAATATATCATTTTCTTTATCATAGCCTAGATTATTTGCGGATATTTTGATGGCTGTTGTTTTACCATTAGAATTTCTAAAATCTTCTAATGAATTTAATTTTCCTTTATTTTTCTTTACATCAATAGGCAATATTTTTGAATTGTTTTCTACTATGAATTCAAATTCATGGCCTTGTTTGCCTGTCCAATAATATAAAGGTATTTCGTTTGCGGAAAATTCATCCGCAACATATGATTCATAAAATACTCCCGATAAAGAGTTTCTATTATCTTTGACAAAGAAATCTGATTGTTTAGTTTTTGATTGGTAGCTAAACATTCCTTCATCTGTTAGATAGAGTCTAAATAGGCCTTCGTTTTCTTGTGTAATAGGAATATTTACTTTGCCAGATATATTTTTAGAGCGATATACGACATGTCCTAAATTAAGCCACTCATAAGCATCAAAATAGTCTCTGTTATTTTTACCTTTTTCAATGTGTGTTATTTTAAAGTTTTTGTTTTCTTTATTTAATTGGGAAAATATATTTAGGTAAATATTTCTTGTTCTAAGAATTTGGGTATCTGAAATATTATATAGTTCCATATCAGCTATATAGTTTTCATATATTTCTTTTAAAACATTTTTAGCATCCACATATGATTTTTCTTTTAAGAAAGTATCAACAACTTCTGGCATTCCACCTATGGCTAAATATTCATGTAGGTAGTCCATTGCCAAATCATGAATGTGTTTTTCTAGTGGTGTTTTAATAAGATATGCTTCTTTAATTTTATTTAATAAAAGCTCATTTGTGTTTAATAAGTATTCCTCAAAAGTTAAAGGATATAAATTCAATGAGTTTATTTTGCCAACAGGATATAACAAGTTATCTTTTTCTTTTGATCTATTTAAACTAAGTCTAACTAAAGATCCCGTAGCGATTACCGGTATTTGCCTATAGTCTTGGCAATAGTATTTAAGTGCGGTTAATACAGGTAGACAGTTTTGAGTTTCGTCAAATATTAATGGGCATTTCTCACTTATTTTTTTGCCAAATTCAGCTTCTATAAAAGAAAGATGTTTTTTAGGATTTACGGTTGTTTTAAAAAAGTTACAAGCTCTTTCATTTTTAACTAAATCAATATAAACATAATCTTTGAAATGGTCATTGAGAAAGTTTTGAATAAGTATTGTCTTTCCTACTTGTCTTGCACCCCATACAACTAGTGGTTTTCTATTAGGATTATTTAACCATTTTTCTAATTCTTCTGTTTTTGCCCTTTTTAAGCCGTATTTTGTATCTTTCATATCTAAATATTACAAGTTTTATGGACTTTTTTCAATGAATTATTACAAGTTTTATGATGTTTTATGAGACAAATATTACAAGTTTTATGAATTTTTATTTAGATATGAAAGAAATCAGTAAATATATTAGCGATTGTTTTAATTGAGGTGTTGCAAAACATGCAAGCATTCTCTAAAAGAAGAATTAGTTAGTAAAGAGGTATGTGCAAATTTTGCACATACCAATAAATCAATAACCACTAAAGATTTCCCAACGTTATATATGGTTTTTAAGCATTTCTAATAACTTTTTTAATTTAGGAGTAGGAATATTTCGTTTTCTTGTCAATAAAGAAGTATAGGCAGGAGAACGAACATGAAAAATAAAATAGTTAAATTTATGATTTAGGCAAGAACACCCCGACTGAAACGT
Organism: Acutalibacteraceae bacterium; assembly: GCA_963628775.1. Lineage (GTDB taxonomy): Bacteria > Bacillota_I > Bacilli_A > Erysipelotrichales > Erysipelotrichaceae > Colivicinus. Next base: position 49 of record CAVGFC010000061.1, on the reverse strand, counting down.
TTTATCTCAGTCGGGGATGAATTGCCATTTAATCTTTCTGATGTGCTAT
>CAVGFC010000060.1:0-10436 GCA_963628775.1 Acutalibacteraceae bacterium | reverse complement strand
AAGGTTTATCCAAGTGTTATAAATAAACACTTAATGGAAGAATTACCTTTTATAGCTGCTGAAAATATCATGATGGAAGCGGTTAAAAAAGGCAAAGATAGACAAGAGATTCATGAATTAATTAGGCAACATTCTTTGGATGCTTATAAGGCAATCAAAGAAGAAGGCAAAGACAATGATTTGATTGAAAGAATTGAAGCAGATAAGCGTTTTGGTTTATCTAAACAAGAAATAGAAGATATTTTAAAGAATGGCCATTTTACTGGTTTAGCATCTAAACAATGTGAAATGTATCTAAAAGAAGTAAGAGAAGAATTAAAGAAATATAGTGATATTTTAAATAAAGAAATTGATATAAGTGTAAACGTATAAGGAGGAGATATATGTTAACTGCGATTGTGGGAATTAACTGGGGAGATGAAGGAAAAGGTAGAATGGTTGACCTTCTATCATCTGACTATGATGTAGTATGTCGTTACCAAGGTGGTAATAATGCTGGACATACGGTTGAAAATGAAAAAGGTAAATTTATTCTAAATCTATTACCATCTGGAATCTTAAGAGAATCTACAGTAAACGTGATTGGCAATGGTGTCGTTGTAGATATTGAACATTTAGATAAGGAAATCAATTCTTTAAAAGAAAAAGGAATAAAGATTACACCTGCCAATTTAAAGCTATCAGATAAGGCAACTATTTGTATGCCATATGATAAAGCTCAAGATATTTTAGAAGAAGAAAGATTAGCTGATAAAGCATATGGTTCTACTAAAAGAGGTATTGCCTATGTCTATGGCGATAAATATATGAAAAAGTCACTTAGAATGGCTGACTTGTTAGAACCAGAAACTTTAAAAGATAAATTAAAGACAATCGTTGACTTTAAAAATGTTGTCCTAAAAGGTTATGGCAAAGATCCAGTATCACTTGATGAATGTCTAAATTGGTTAAAAACTTATGGCGATCATATCAAGCCTTATATCACCGATACTTCTTTATATCTAAACAAAGCAGTTAAAGAAAATAAAAACATCATGTTTGAAGCCCAACTTGGTGCCCTTAGAGATATCGACTTTGGAATTTATCCATATACCTCAAGCTCAACAACCCTAGCTGCTTATGGCCCAATCGGTGCTGGTATTCCAGGTGTTAAGTTAGATACTTCAATTGGTATTATGAAGGCTTATTCATCTTGTGTAGGTGAAGGTCCATTTACAATTGAGTTATGTAATGAAGAAGGTGACGCCTTAAGACAAGCAGGTGGTGAATATGGTGCCGCAACTGGTAGACCTAGAAGAGTTGGCTACTTTGACGCTGTTGCCAGCAAATATGGTTGTAAGGTACAAGGCGCAAGCTATCTTGCCCTAACAAAGCTTGATGTACTTGCCTATCTTGACAAGATTCCAGTATGTGTAGGATATGAAATTGATGGTAAAGTTACTAGCGATTTCCCAACTGATGACTCATTAAATAGAGCTAAACCAGTATATGAAGTATTAGATGGCTTTGGCGATGTAAGTAAATGTCGTAAGTATTCAGATCTTCCTGAAAACGCTAAAAAATATATTGAATATCTAGAAAAACTAGTTGAAACTCCTATTAAATATATTTCCGTTGGACCTGAAAGAGATGAATATCTAATTAAAGAATAATTTAAAAAGAGCGAAAGCTCTTTTTATTTTGTGGTCTTATTTAAAACAATTGCGATAAATAAACTTATTAGAGATAAACATAGCCAAGCGTAGCCTTCACTATATAAAGGAAGTTTATTAAATAGCTCACTTATAAAATTTATTTTTAAACCAACTTGTTCTAAAGAATAAATAACGCTCACTATTGCGGTAACTGATATCACTAATGGATAGACAATTTTGTTGTTTTGCCACAGCTTATGACTTAATCCTAATATTATCAACACAATCGAAATTGGATAGATAGCATTTAAGACAGGAATCGAAATAGAAAGTATAGTATTTAAGCCTAGATTACAGACAAAGAAGGAAAATATCACAATCACATAAACCCACTTTGTATAAGTTAACATCTTAAACTTATCCGCAAAGAAAGCGGAAATTGAATTAATTAAGCCAACACAAGTTGTAAGACAAGCAAGCGTAAAGATAGAAGCTAATATTATTGCGCCAAAGTTACCATATAATTGATAAACGATATTTCTAAGGGTTATAGCGCCATTTGCCCCTATTGTATAAACTTTAGAAGAACACATGCCCATATATGATAGACCCATATAAATCAAGGCCAATAAAATGCCAGCATAGATACCTGCTTTTATCGTATAGGATAATTGAGCTTTTTTATCTTTTAGTCCAAATGATTTTAAAGTAGTTGAAATAACTAAGCCAAAATTTAAAGCAGCGATGGCGTCCATGGTATTATAGCCTTCTAAAAAGCCTCTTAAAAAGGGCGAACTTAAATATTCTTGTGTTGGAGTGCCTATATCTTTACTTCCTTTAAATATAAAGCTAATAAATAGAAATAATAATAGAAATAATAAACTAGGTGTTAAATAATGGCCAATTCTTTCAACTAGTTTATTAGGCGTTAAACAAAGCCATAAGGCAATAAGAAAGAAAATCAAAGAATAAATAAACATAAATAAAGTAGTATTAGACCCACTTGGCAAATATGGTGCAACAGCCATTTCAAAAGGAAGAGAGGCAGCACGCGGTATGCCGAGTCCTGGTCCTATTGCCAAATAAATAAGTAAGGCAAAGATTAAACTAAAATGTTTGCCTACATTTATACCAAGCTTATCAAGGCCACCAAATTCAGCAACCACTATAACGCCCAAGACTGGTAAAACAACCGCTGTAATCAAAAAACCAAACATAGCTAAAGGTGTGTTATATCCTGCACTTTGCCCTAAGAATGGCGGGAATATTAAATTTCCAGCTCCAAAAAACAAAGAAAATAACATAAAGCTTATAAGCATCATTTCTTTCTTACTTAATTTCATAAAACCTCCCATAAATAAAAAACACTCGCCTACTATGAGACGAGTGTCAATAGACTTCCCGCGGTACCACTCAAATTGTGTTATCACACCTCTTTAGGCTCCAACAAGCCCTAGACACTAACGTAGTCAAACGATGTCTCTTACTAATTTCAGAACACACAGCTTATAAGTGATACGATATTCGCTATTGTTTACCAATTTTCACCAAACATGGCTCTCTTTAAAACCCTTCACGATACCAAGTCTTAATCAACGCTTTTCTATATTCTAGCATACAAGTAGAAATTAATTTTAAAAAGTTCTTGCATTATCAGTTAGCATATGCTAACCTAATTATGTAGTTAGCAGATGCTAACTGATAGAACTATGTCAGTAAATGAAAAAGTAAATTATTTAAACAAATGTAACAAAAAAGAAAAATTAGCTTTTTCACTGGCAAGTACTTGTGCACCAGTTATAAAGGGACTAACTATTTCAAATACTTTAACCGTAAAACAAGGTGAGTTTAAAGTAATTGAATCAATGTTAAAAGATAGTCCACTTAAGTGTTTCTTGTTATATGAAGGTAAAACAGAAATAGTGCTTATTACTAGAATCAATAAGTTGCAAGATCATTTAAAACAAAATGAAGTAGCGAATTATTTATTGGAATTTGGCTATAAAGATGTATCTGTTGATTATGTAATAGAAAAACTATATTCAAGATTTTCTTCTTTCTATATTGGTGAGCAAGTATTTCCTCATGAACTTGGTTTAATTCTTTCTTATCCTATTGAAGATATAAAAGGTTTTATTAAAAACAATGGTAAAAAAGAATTAGCTTGTAAATATTGGAAGGTCTATTCAAATTTAGATGAAAGTCTTAAAAAATTTGAAGCATTTGATAAAGCGATTGAAACCTGTATTTATCAAATAGTAAATGGCTATAAGTTAAAGGATATTATTGTAGGAGCTTAAAATGATTAATATTATTTATTGGACAATGAGTGGCAATACGCAAATGATGGCTAATTATATTGCTGAAGGCGTTAAAAAAGCTGGTAAAGAAGTTAATGTTGTTAATGTAAGTGATATTATCGCTGATGATTTAAAAGATGAAAAAGTCTTCGCACTAGGTGCAAGTGCAATGGGTAGTGAAGAACTTGATACAGAAATGGATGAATTTGTAAGTGAAATAGAAAAGAATTGTGCAGGCAAAACAATTGCCCTATTTGGTTCTTATGATTGGGGTGATGGCACTTGGATGGCTAATTGGTGTAAGCGTCTAAAAGATAAGGGTGCCATAATCTTGAATGATAAGGGTTATATAACTCGTTTAACACCAGAAAAAGACGCAATAAGCGATCTTGAACAAATTGGTAGTCAGCTAGCTAATTGCTAACTTACTATAAATACTTTCCCCATATGTTTAAAAAGCAGGTCCCCCTGCTTTTTATTCTATTTATCTAGATTTTCTTTAGCTACTGACAGCATCAATTTGATTCTATTTTCTTGATTTACTTTTGTAGCACTTGGATCATAATCAATTGGCGTAATATTGGCTTCAGGGAATTTGGCTCTTAAGCGATTAACAACACCCTTTCCACATATATGATTTGGTAGACAACCAAATGGTTGAGCACAAACAATATTACTATAGCCACCTTCTATTAGTTCTACCATCTCGCCTGTAAGCAACCAGCCTTCGCCCATCTTTGTGCCTAAATCTAAAATTCCTTCAGGCTTTTTCATTAAGTCATAAAATGAGCATGGTGCATAGAAACCATATTCTTTCATAATTAAAGACATATCGTTTCCAACTTTATTTAAAAACTTTAGTACTTTATTAGATATCTTACCTAAGCTTTTAGACATGCCATATTCTTTATAGTCTCGATAGTTGTTTGCGCAACAATATTCAATATAGCCCATAAGACCTGGCATATTTACTTCGCAATCTTGTGATTGTAAAAACTTCATTAGATTGTTATTACCAGTAGGTGAAAACTTAACATAGATTTCTCCTACCACTCCCACCTTTACCTTAGGTACTCTATTTAGTGGTATAGAGGCAAAGTCTTTGGTTATTTCTTTAAAAATCTTTTTATAAGAAGTAGGCAAATAGTTTTTATTATTTCTAATATCTTTATCAAGTTTATCTAGCCACTTATTTAGCATCTTTTCGCTATCGCCTTTATTAACCTCATAAGCAATAGTTTGATTCTTTAAGGCATCTAATAAGTCGCCATATTCTACACCTGCTACAATTTTTAAAATCATCTTTAAAGTAATAGGCATCAAAGAGCCTTCTTCTAGCTTATTGGCATTTATCGAAGCTACTGGAATATTACTGTGTCCACTTCTAACTAGGGCTTTTCTAAGTAGTTTTATATAGTTGCTAGCCCTACATCCTCCACCTGATTGAGAAATTATAAGGGCTGTATGATCTAAATCATATTTACCAGATTCTAGAGCTTCTAGAAATTGGCCAATGACAATAAGTGCAGGATAACAAGTATCATTGTGAACATATTTTAGGCCAAGTTGAGTTACTTCACTACTTCCAGAACCAAGTAGTTCTACTTTGTGGTAACCTTCTGATTCCATAGAACTCTTAATTAATTTAAAATGTGTTTCACACATATTAGGAACAAGTACTGTATAGTCCTTTAACATGTCTTTTGTAAAATTGGGAGTCAAATATTCCATTACTTGTCTTCCTTTCTTTCTTCAATGGCCGCTAATAAACTTCTAAGACGAATATTAATAGTACCTAGGTTTGATATTTCATCAATCTTTAATTGTGTATATAGCTTATTATGACCATTTAATATTTCTCTTGTTTCATCACTTGTAATAGCGTCAAGTCCACAACCAAAAGAAACAAGTTGAACAAGGTCAACATCTTCATCACCACAAGCATAATTAGCTGCTGCATAAAGTCTAGAATGATATGACCATTGATTTAATACTTGGGTTTTTATCTTTTGGTAGTGATGTCTTAAACTATCTTCACTAAGTACTGCACATCCAAGCTTACAAATAAGTTTATCAATGCCATGATTTACTTCAGGATCTACATGGTATGGTCTACCTGCTAAGCAGATAACATGTTTACCCTTCTTTTTAGCTTCAATAAGTACTTCATCACCCTTATTAGCTAAAAGTTCCATATGTGAATCATATTCTTTATAAGCTAATTCTATGGCCTTTTTAATATCATCATCTTTTAAATCAGGAAAGTGTTTCTTTAGTATTGCAGGATATCTTTTCATAAATTCATTACGATTTGAAATATCAACAAAGTCCCTAATGAATTTGCTGTTTAGTTCCTCTATATTATCTTCAAGTACTTCTGGATAATAAGCCACAACTGGACAATTATAGTGATTGTCGCCCAAGCTTTCATCCATATTGTATGAAAGACAAGGATAATAGATATAATCGATGTCTTGTTTTAATAGTTCAATTATTGCGCCATGGCTAAGTTTAGCAGGATAACATGCTGTATCACTTGGAATTGTTGCCTGTCCTTGTTGATAAATAGCACGAGTTGAAAAAGGTGAAGTAATTACCTTAAAGTTCAATGTTCTAAATAGTTTATGCCAAAAAGGCAATAATTCATACATATTTAAAACCAAAGGAATTCCTATGGTATATTTGCCCTCTCCTTTTTCATTCATATATTCTTTTAATAAATCTAATTTATAAGCATATAAATTTAAATCACTGCTACTATCTTTTCCAGTAATAGGCTTATCACATCTATTTCCTGATATATAGCGTTTTTTATCCGCAAATATATTCACAGTCAATTGACAATGATTGCCACATCCTTGGCACTTAAAAGAATTAACTTCATGTTCAAAATTTATAAGTTCATCTAAAGAAATAATGCTACTCTTACCTTTAGAACGTTTTTTACCATATAAAGCTGCACCATAGGCACCCATTAAACCCGCAATATTAGGCCTTATTACTTCGCTGCCCATTTCTTTTTCAAAGGCACGAAGAACTAGTTCGTTATAGAAAGTACCACCTTGGACTACAATCTTGCTTCCAAGTTCTTTTGCGCTAGAACATCTTATTACTTTATATAAAGCATTTTTAACAACTGATATCGCAAGGCCTGCACTTATATCTTCAATAGAAGCGCCATCTTTTTGGGCTTGTTTAACTGAAGAATTCATAAAAACAGTACATCTACTACCTAGATCAACTGGATGTTTAGCATATAGACCAAGTTTGGCGAAGCTTTTAACATCACTACCTAAAGCACTTGCGAATGTTTGAAGAAAAGAGCCACATCCTGATGAGCAAGCTTCATTTAAGAAAATATTAGAAATAGCGCCATTTTCAATTTTGAAACATTTCATATCTTGGCCACCAATGTCGATAATAAAGTCAACATCAGGAAGGAAATGCTTAGCAGCTGTAAAATGGGCTACCGTTTCTACAACGCCAAAGTCACCATGAAAAGCATTCTTGATTAAGTCTTCACCATAGCCAGTACTTGTTAAACTACAAATATGAATATCTGGATGTTTCTTATATAATTCAATCAATTGTTCCTTGATTAAATTAACGGGACTACCATCATTTGGTCTATACCATGTATAAAGTAAGTTTTTATCATCATCGATAACAACCATCTTAATAGTAGTAGAACCACTATCAATGCCAATATGCACATTGCCCTTATAATTTTTGAAAGGTAGTTGTTTAACATTGGCTTTTTGATGTCTTTGTTCAAATTCTAGATATTCATTTTCATCTTTAAATAAAGGCTCTAAACTACGATAAGTAGCGACACTTGAATATTTATGAAGTCTAGTTATTACTTCATTTAAATCATATGTATCTTTACTGTGATATGCTGCACCTAGTGCCACATATAATAAAGAATTCTCAGGACATACTCCTTTACATTCTAGCGTTTTATCAAACAAGTTTCTAAGACAACTAGAAAAAGTTAAAGGTCCGCCTAAATATAAAATATTTCCCTTAATGGGTCTACCTTGAGCTAAACCGGCAATAGTTTGATTTACTACTGCTTGATAAATACTAGCTGCAATATCACTATGTTTTGCGCCTTGATTAATTAGAGGTTGAACATCACTTTTAGCGAATACCCCACATCTTGATGCGATAGTATATAATCTTTCAGCCTTTAGAGCTTCCTTATTCATTTGATCAGCATCCATCTTTAATAAAGTGGCCATTTGATCAATAAAAGCACCTGTGCCACCAGCACATGAGCCATTCATTCTAACTTCTACCCCACCTGTCAAAAATAAAATCTTAGCATCTTCACCACCAAGTTCAATAACAACATCGCTATCAGGACTTAAGGTTTTACATGCAAGTGAGGTTGCATATACTTCTTGGATAAAGTTAACCTTTGTGCTATCAGCCAAACCCATGCCAGCTGATCCGCTAATTGATAAAGCTACTTTTTCACCATTACATATATTTTTATTTAAATAATCTAATAATTCTTCACTTTTTTCTAATATATGACTTAGATGTCTATTGTAGCTAGAATATATAATTTTGTTTGATTCATCTAATACAACACATTTAATAGTTGTAGAACCAATATCTAATCCTATTTTTTTTGTCATAAAAATATTATAAATTAAATATTAAAAAACTAGTAAGAAACGATTGCTAACTATAATCTACTTAATCCATTATTTATTTGCCAACTTTCTAATACGTTCTTCAAATAAAGTCACAATCAATATCTTAATAGCGTCACCTGGTAAAAAAGGAATAACGCAAGCTAGTAATGCAGGCCATAATTCCATCTTAGTAAAGATGATAAACCAAATAGTACCTATTAGATATAGCACAATTGTGCCAGATATCATGCCAAGCACTTTCTTTTGTATAGTATCTTCACCAAAATAGCTAGATAAATAAGCTAAAGGTAAATAGCCAAAGATATAGCCACCAGTCATACCAAGTAGTGCTGATACACCAGACTTATAACCTGCTAGTACTGGTATACCGATTGCCGCTAATAATATATAAATCAAAACGACAATTACGCTATCCCTTTTTCCTAATACAAAAGAAGTAAGCATAACCATTAAAGTTGCCAAAGATATAGGAACTTGTCCTATTTGAATAGAAAGTGGCGCAATAACTGCAAGTAGTGCCGTAAATAAAGAAATTAATACTAGTCTTTTTGTTTTCATGATATTTTCCCCTCTTTAAACATTTTCATCATTTCATTAGTTAAACTAAATTCTCCTGGTTGTAAGACTATATCTTCTCTTTTTACCCACTCAGCATATTTTAGTTCTTTTTCATCCATGATAATCTTATCATCACCATCAAGATCACAATAAAAACCAAGTAAGATATCATTAGCACAGCCCCATGGTTGTGATTTATAGTAACGTAAGTTTTTAACATTTAAGCCTGTTTCTTCTTTCACTTCTCTTTTAACAGTTTCTTCTACTGTTTCACCAATTTCTGTAAAGCCAGCAATCAAGGCATTATATTTAAAACCACTACGATATTTAGTAAGTAATAACTTATCCTTGTTTATAACACCAACTATAACAGCTGGCATAATACGAGGATAGATAGTATTTTTACAATTTGGACAAGTCATAGCTCTTTCGCTTTCTGAGTGTACTAATTTGTGTCCACATCTTCCACAATACTTACTGTCTTTATACCAATCAGCTAGATGTTTTCCAGTAATTGAGGCAAATAAGAGAACGCTAGGTCCTATGCCTTCTTTTCTTAATTCTTTTTCATCTTTATATGTATATCGATCTAAATTAATCAAAGTATCAACTAAGAAATAATTGGTTTTATCAATTGAGAAAAGATAACGATAATCGTCTGTTTGAATATCTTTAACTTTAGGAAATACTAATAAGTTATTATTGAAGCTATCTTCATTTAATAATATCTTTCCATCAACAATGGATAAAACTATATCTTCTTTATTGGCTTTAATACATGGATCATAATGATTATTTAATATATGAGGATAAATATCTTGTATCATACACAACCTCCAAATAATTATTTTACCAACAAAGAATTGTTATGGAAGTGGAAAAGCTAAAATCTCTTTTTCCTTACTTCGGAAAAGTGTGAATAGTTGCAATTTCCCGTAATATGGTTCAATCATTTTTCAAGATGTTCTTCTTTTATTATCATCATATATCTATAACTTAGGACGAAATTGTCTTAAGTTATAGATATAAAAACCCATCATTAACTATTGTGATCATTAAGTAAAGATGGGTTTCAATTTATTTCATATTTTCCATAAAGAAATCCTTTAGCTTTTCAAAAGGAATTACATCCAAATTGTCATACAAGTCAGTATGAACAGCACCTGGAATAGATAGGAATTCTTTATTGTAGGTATATTTGTTATCTTTGATCATATTCTCATAGGCATCTTTTCCAAAGTAATAACTATGAGCCTTATCACCATGCATGATAAGTA
>CAVGFC010000059.1:0-15057 GCA_963628775.1 Acutalibacteraceae bacterium | reverse complement strand
CATTCTTAAGGTATAATTGACCCATGCGAATGAGAAAGAAAAAATGGGTTAGACCATTTCTTGATGAAGAAAAAGTATATTTATTAGATTCTTTAAAAGAATTTAAAACTGATAAGCCTATTAATCTAGAAATAGGTATGGGCATGGGTGATTTTATTTGTGATAGTGCTAAGGCCAATAAAGATATTTACTATATCGGTTTAGAAAAAGATGAAACCTGTGTCGCACGTGCGATTATTAAGGCAAGAGAATATGAACTAGATAACTTTAAGGTTTTACTTAGAAATGCCAATGAAATTGAAGAATATGTAAATGAAGGAAGTATAGATCGTATCTATTTACATTTTTCTGATCCTTGGCCTAAAAAGGGTCATCATAAAAGAAGACTTACTTATCCAAGTTTCTTAGAAAAATATAAGAAATTATTAAAAGAAGATGGTGAAATAATCTTTAAAACCGATAATAAAGACTTCTTTATGGATTCCTTAGAATACTTTAAAGAAAGCAATTTAAAGACTATTGATATTAATTATGACTATCATAGTATTAAACGAGATGAGCCTTTAACAGGCTATGAATCTAAGTTTAAGGACTTGGGTAATCCTATCTATTTTATTAAGCTTAAGAAATAATGTGAATTATGTGTGAAATGCCTAACCTTTAAAAAAGGTAGGCATTTTTTGTTGTATAATCTAGTTATGAAATTTTTAAGAAAAACACTTTGTTTGATTACTATACTATGCTTATGTGCTTGTTCATCTTCAAACAGAGTTGTTAAAACATATCATACATATACTTGTTATCCAATTGGCTATTTATTAAATAGAATTGGTGGTGATCGTATTTCTACAACTTCTATTCAAAATGGTTCTGATATTCAAAACGCAACTATTGTTAGTAATTATCAAGATATTATTGATAATTCTATTTCTTTTTACTATATCAATGGTTTAGAGCCTTATATGGATTTATATAATGAAGAAATACTTAACTCTAGTGCTAGTAAGGTTGATTTAAGTGCTTCTAGTATTTATTCTTTTAAAAGATATACTCCAGTAAATGTAAATGGTTCAATTTCTTATGTTGAAAATCCTTATTATGATGGTGATATCTTTGATGAAATAGATACCTATAGTAATGACTTATTTTTATGGTTAAATCCTATTGGTATGCTTTCAATGGCTAAACAAATCTATAATTATCTTTCTAGTAATTATTCTGAACAAGCCGCTTATTTTAAAGAAAACTATGAATCTTTAGAAAATGATTTAATTAGTTTAGATGCTAGCTACCAAAATTTAGCAACTTCACTTGTTAAAAATAATCAACATATCAAATTTGTATCAATGACTCCTTCTTTTGGTTCTTGGCAAAAGGCTTATGGAATTGAAGTATATCCAGTTTGTTTATCTAAGTATGGTGCTTTACCTACAAGCGGCGAGTTAGAAATCATTAAGGAAAGAATAGTTTCTGATGGTGTTGAATATATTGCTTATGAGCCTAATATGTCTGAAGATATGTTGGAATTATTTTCTCAACTTGAAAAAGAATTAAATTTAAAAAGAGTTAATTTATCTAATATTTCTTCTTTAACCGTTACCCAAAAGACTGATAATAAGGATTATTTGACTTTGATGTATGAAAATCTTGCAGTGCTTGAATCAATTGCTTCTAGTAGTTCTGATACAAGTACAGAAAGTAGTGCTTCATGAAGCTTTTATTAATTGATGGTAACTCTGTTTTATTCAGAGCTTTTTATGCTACTAGTTTTAATTCAATAATGCAAACTTCTTTTGGTGCTTATACTAATGCTGTATATGCTTTTGCCAATATGTTAAATAAGGCTTTAAAGTTAATTGAACCTGATTATTGTTGTGTAGCTTTTGATAAAGGAAAGGCAACCTTTAGACATAAGATGACAAGTGATTATAAGGCAGGTAGAAAAGAAACTCCTGTAGAGCTTGTTGAACAATTTAAACTAGTTAGAGATATGCTTGATGCCTATAATATCAAGTATTTAGAATATGATGAAATAGAAGCTGATGATATTATTGGTATTCTTGCGAATAAATATGAAGTAGATGATATCTGCATTTTTTCAAGTGACCATGATTTATTTCAATTAATAAATGATAATAGACACACCAAGATTTATTGTATGAAAAAGGGTATGTCTGATATAAGTGTGCTTGATGAAAAAGCTCTATATGCTGAATATAGTTTAAAACCTTATCAAATCATTGATTTTAAGGGACTTGCAGGTGATAAATCAGATAATATCAAGGGAGTAGAAGGCGTTGGTGAAAAAACCGCTATAAAGCTTTTAAATGACTATGATACATGTGAGGGAATCTATGAACATATAGATGAAATCAAGGGTAAATTAAAAGATAAATTAATTAATGATAAGCAGTCTTGTTTTATTTCTAAAAAGCTCGCAACCATTTTAACCGATTACAAGCTTGATGTTGATTTGCAAGATTTAAAATTAAATATTGATGTAGAAGGCAAAAACAATTTCTTTGATAAATATGAAATGCGTACATTAATTGATAAATCTTATGTACCTGTTTCAACTAATAATGTTGAAGGTAAAAAAGTAAAAAAAATATCTCTTGATTTATTTAATAATCCCTTTATTTATTTTGTTTCTGATGATTTTTCATATTATCAAAGATCTTTATATGGCATTATATTTGTTAATGATAAGGGTATTGAATATATTGAATTAGAAGATTTTAAAAAAGACAGTGAAGCTCTATCTTTCTTAAAAAGTAATAAACCTAAAGTTGTATATGGTTTAAAAGACATTAAGCATCAACTTGATTATCATGGTTTAGAAATAGGTGATAATACTGATGATTTGTTTTTGATGTGTTTTTTAATCAACAACAATTATAATGAACTACCTAAGATTATGCATGGCTTTGGCTATAATTTAAAACTTCATTTAAAAGATGTATTTGGAACAGAGAAAAAACCTATTGAATTTAATGAAACTAATGTTTTAGCTTATGGATATGAAGTAAGTAATAACTTATATCATATTTACCCAAAGGCTATTGAAAAGCTTAAGGAATATAAATTATTAGATTATTATAAAAACATTGAACTAAAGCTTTCTTATGTCTTATATTCAATGGAAAAAGAAGGTATTTTGGTTGATGTTAGTCAACTTGATGAAATTGGAAATAGAACCAAAGAAAAGATAAAAGAACTTGAAAAAGATATATATGTTTTAGCTGGCGAAGAATTTAATATTAATTCTCCTGCCCAGCTTAAAAACATCATCTATAACAAGCTAGAACTTCCTAATCTAAAGAAAGATAGCACTGATGCTGAAGTATTAAATAAATTAATTGATTATCATCCAATTATTTCCAAGATTTTAGAATATCGTAAGTATTCCAAACTAAATTCAACATATGCTGAAGGCTTAAAGAAATACATTGGCCCTGATAAGAAGATTCATACTATCTTCTCACAAACCTCAACCGCTACTGGTAGACTTTCTTCAAGTGAGCCTAATATGCAAAATATTTCGATTCGTGATGAAGAATTAAGAGAAATCAGAAAAGCTTTTAAACCAAGTGCTAATAGCGTTATTTTATCTTCTGATTATTCACAAATTGAACTGAGAGTTTTAGCAGCTCTAGCTAAAGAAGATAAAATGATAGACGCTTTTAATGATGGAATTGATATTCATTCCCTGACAGCTATGAATGTATTTAATGTTTCAAAAGAAGAAGTGACACCGCTATTAAGAAGACATGCTAAGGCGGTTAATTTTGGTGTAGTTTACGGTATATCTGAATTTGGCTTAGCTAATCAAACATCACTTTCTTATAAAGAAGCTTCTAAATATATTGAAGATTATTTTAAGAATTATCCTCATATTAAAGAATACATGGACAATGAAGTTAAGTTTTGTGAAGAACATGGTTATGTAGTGACCATGCTTAATAGACGCAGATATATTGATGAAATAAAGGCTAGTAAATGGGCTTTAAGAGAATTTGGCAAGCGTGCAGCTATGAATTCACCAATTCAAGGTTCAGCTGCTGATTTAATTAAAATCGCAATGATTAATGTCTTTGAAGAAATAAAGAAAAATAATTTAAAGTCTAAATTGATATTACAGGTTCATGACGAACTTATTTTTGATGTGCCAAGTGGTGAAATCCAAATCATGAGCAAGCTTGTAAAAGATACAATGATTAATGCTTATAAATTAGCTGTAAACTTAGATGTTTCCCTAAATTATGGCACAAACTGGTACGAGGCTAAATAATGCCAGAGCTTCCTGAGGTAGAAACGGTTTTAAGAACGCTTGAAACTAAGATAAAAAATAAAAAAATAGTCGATATTAATATTTTGTATGAACCAATTATTGTCGATGATATTGACTATTTTAAGAATAAATTAATCGGTCAAAGTTTTAGAGATTTTAAAAGAAGAGGCAAGTATCTTCTTTTTGAGATGGATGATATTACCTTAGTTTCTCATTTAAGAATGGAAGGTAAGTATTATATTCTTAAACCTAATGAGCCTATTGATAAACATACCCATGTTATTTTTACACTAGATGATGGATATGAACTAAGATATAGAGATGTAAGAAAGTTTGGCAGAATGGAACTTATCGACAAGCAAGATAATTATGATGTCTTTAAAAACTTAGGTCCAGAACCCTTTGACAAGAAATTTAATATAACTTATGTTAAGAATTATCTAAGTAATAAAAATAAGCCCATAAAAGAAGTCTTATTAGATCAAAGTTTTGTGGCAGGTATTGGCAATATCTATGCCGATGAAATATTATTTGCGATAAAGGTAAGTCCTAATAGAATCGCTAATGAATTAAGTGATGAAGAAATGAAAAACTTGATTAAGGAAACTAGGTCTATTTTAAAGGCTGCCATTAAAAAGGGTGGTACAACTATTAGATCTTATACTTCTTCTCTTGGTGTTACTGGTTTATTTCAATTATCTTTAAAGTGTCATACTTTAAAGAAGTGTCCAATATGTAACAGTGATATTATAAAAACTAGAATTGGAGGAAGGGGTACTTATTATTGCCCTAATTGTCAAAAATGAGAGTCGCAATAACTGGTACTATAGGCTCAGGTAAAAGTGAGTTATCTAATTATTTAAGAAACAAATATGGACTGTTTGTTTTTGATTGCGATAAGACTAATAGTGAAATATTAAGTAAGAATCCTTTAATTTTAAAAAAAGACTTTGGTGAATGTTTTGATGGTGATATATTAGATAAACATAAATTAGCTGATCTTATTTTTAATGATGTAAATAAGCGAAAAAAACTTGAGTCTATTATGCATCCCTTAATTCTAGAAGAGATGTTTAAATGTCAAAAGAAACATAATCCTTTTTATGGAGAAGTTCCCTTACTTTTTGAAAGTGGATGGGATAAATACTTTGATTTAAAAGTTCTTGTTGTGTGTGATGAAAATATTGCTTTAAAAAGATTAAAAGAAAGAGGGCTTAATGAAAAAGAAAGTAGACAACGTATCAAAAATCAAATGTCTACTTATGACAAGATGGCAAAGTCAGATGTAATAATATATAATAATTCTAATCTGGCTTCTTTTTATAAAGAAATTGATGATTGGATTTCAAATGTTAGGTAAAGACTTATTTAAAGTAGAATCAAATGTAGATATTAGTTATAAAAGACGTAAAGCCTTGATTCTTTTTTATAATCCTTTAATTGGTAATGATGCTTATTATTTATATGAATTTTTATCATTAAAGGGTTCTAGTAATTCTTTTGATGAATTAAATAAGTTACTTAATTCTTTACGTTTTTCTATTGATACTTTTGAAGAATGTTTAAAAAGACTTAACAAGTATAAGCTTGTTAATACTTTAAAGAAAAAGGATGGCGATTCCTATATTTTTGTGCTTAATAATCCTTTTACTATTCAAGAATTTATAAGTGATGACTTATTAGTAAGAGACTTTATTTTAAAGACTAGTGGACAATATTATCAAATGCTGGTAAGTGATATAAAGACTAGTGGTAAACACAAAGGTTTTGATGATGTTTCTTATAGGTTTGATATAAGTGAATTGTCTAATTGGAATAAGGATAATGAAACTTTTTTAACGCCAACTAATAAAGATAATTATGATTTTGGTACTTACTTTGATATCAATGTCTTTTTAGAAGATATATCTTTATATATATTTCCTTTAAAGTATCGTACACCTGAACTTTTAAAACAAATTGCGACTTTAGCTGATTTATATAATATTAGTTATGATCAAATGCGTTTAATATTGTCTAAGACCGTTAAACAAGGTGAGAGTGAATTTAACTTAGATTATTTTAAATATATGTGTCAAAACGCTAATGATAATTATACTTATGTAAGCGAGGGTGTCTATAATGTACCTTGTTTATCTTTCTTAATGAGTAAACAAAATGGTAAAGAGGTAACACCTGTTGATAAGAAACTTCTTTATAATTTGTCTTTTGATTATCATTTAAATCCTGAAGTTATTAATGCCTTAATTGAATATGTCCTTGAGCACAACAATAATACTTTAGTTGAGAAGTATGTATATGTTTTGGCAAGTGATTTGCATCGTAATGATATAAAGAGTGCTGATGAGTGTAAAAAGCGTTTAAATGGTTCTAAAAAAAGTAAAAAACCAGTAAGTAAAGAAGAAGTATATGATTCAAGTAATAATACTTCTTTAAGTAATGAAGAAATAGAGGCTTTCAATAAGCTAAGAGGTGGAAAATGATTGACTATAATAAAATACTTTTAGCTTTAAATAATATTTCTTATACTAAAAGCTTTATTGATAAATATCAAATAAGTGACGAATATATTAAAAGTCATTTATCTTGTTTTATTGATTGTGTTGAATCATTAAATATATGCAAGAATTGTAAGGGTCTTAGTGCTTGTAAACAAGCCAAAAAAGGGGAAATGATAACTTTAAACTTTGATGATGCTCCTTATAATGATGTGACTTATTGTGAGCTTTATCTTAAACAAAAGGCAGAAGATAGGCGTATTAGTAACTTTGTTTATTCAGATATTCCTAATGAATATAAGAGCTTAAATCTTTCTAATATTGAAATTCTTGATGACAATATCAAGGAATTATTGATTGGATGCATTGGCATTTTAGAAGGTAAAAGAAAAAAGGGTCTTTATATCTATGGTGATTTAGGAGTAGGTAAAACTTACATGTGTATTGCTTTGGCCAATTCTTTGGCTAGTAAGGGTAATAAAGTAGCCTTTCTTAAGTCTAATTTCTTTATTAATAGAATGCGACAACTTATTGCGACTGATACTAATTTATATGAGAAAATTATAAGGGATGTTAAAGAGTGTCAATATTTGATTATTGATGATATTGGCTCAGAAACTGTTAGTGCTTATTCCAGGGATGATTTATTATTTAATATTTTAGATTATCGTATGGAGCATAAACTAGTAACTATTTTTACTTCTAACTTGTCTAAGAATTCTTTGTTGGAGCATTATACTTATGATAAAGATAATTCAAGTTCAATGCGTTCAAAAAGATTATTAGAAAGAGTAGATATATTAAGTGATGATTTTGTCTTAAATGGGCAAAATAAAAGGAGGACGTTATGATTAGGAAAATTGGTGTTTTAACTTCTGGTGGTGATGCACCAGGTATGAATGCCGCAATTAGATCGGTTACGCGAAATGCCTTGGCTAATGGAATTAGTGTTGTTGGCATTAAAGATGGCTATAAGGGTCTAATAGAGGGCAATTATTTAGATTTTAATAGAGAAAGTGTTTCCGATATTTTATCTAGAGGTGGTACTATTTTAGGTTCAGCACGTTTACCTGAATTTAAAGAGGACGCTGTTCAAGAAAAGGCTTGTGAAATGCTTAAGTCTCATCAAATTGATGCTTTGGTAGTAATTGGTGGTGATGGTTCTTATAGAGGTGCCCTAGCTCTTACAAAAAGAGGTATTAATTGTATAGGACTACCTGGAACTATTGATAATGATATTCCTGGTACTGACTTTACTATTGGCTTTGATACCGCACTAAACACCGTTGTAGAATGTGTCGATAAACTAAGAGATACTTCAAGTTCTCACCATAGATGTTCAATTGTTGAAGTAATGGGCAATAGATGTGGTGACTTGGCTATTTGGTCTGGTTTATGTACTGGCGCTGAAATCGTTGTTACCCCTGAAACTGGTTATGATGAAGAAGCTATTATTGAAAAGCTTGCTTATCTAGATAGGCAAGGTAAAAATCATGCCATTGTCATAGTTTCAGAAAAATTAACTGATGTTAATGCTTTGGCGGGCAAGATTTCATCAAGAACTGGTTTCTCTGGTAGAGCTACCGTTCTAGGACACATTCAAAGAGGAGGCTCGCCTACACCAAATGATAGAATACTTGCCTCAAGACTTGGCGAAAGAGCGGTTGACTTATTACTAGATGGTGTTGGAGGACACTGTTGTGGTATTAGAAATAATCAAATTTCTAATATCGCGATTGAAGAAGCTCTAAATTTAGCTAAAGAATCAAAAAGAGATCTATATAGATTGTTTGATCGTTTAGTTTAGTATTGTATTTTAATTCATACGAGTTTAAAATTGAACGTTGTTAGGAGGATATATGAGTAGATTTAAACAAACTAAAATTGTATGTACATTAGGTCCAAGTTCAAATAATTATCAAACTATTTTGGCTATGGCTAATGCTGGAATGAATGTTGTAAGATTAAATTTTTCCCATGGTGAACACAAAGATCACTTGGCTAATATAGAACTTGTAAGAAAAGTTGAAAAAGAAAATGGCTTAAATCTTGGTATTTTATTAGATACTAAGGGTCCAGAAATTCGTTTAGGAGACTTTGAAAAAGGGGAAGAATCTTATAAGAAGGGTGATATTGTAACTCTTTGTAAGGAAACAATTATTGGTAACCATGAAAGAGTCAGCATCAAGTGTCCTGAATTATTTGATGATTTAAAGGGTGGCGAAACAATTCTTGTTAATGATGGTAAGCAACAATTAAAAGTACTTGAAAATACAGGTGATGAACTAAGATGTGAAGTACAAGTTAATGGTATCTTAGCTTCAAGAAAAGGTTGTAACGTTCCAGGTGTTAAATTATCTATGCCTTTTATTTCCGAAAAAGATGATTCTGATTTAAGATTTGGTTGTGATCAAAATGTTGACTTTATCGCCGCTTCTTTTGTAAGAAGAGCTGATGATGTTTTAAAGATTAGAAAGATTCTTGCAGAAATGGGCAAGGCTAACATTCAAATCATCGCTAAGATTGAAAACCAAGAAGGTTTTGATAATATTGATGAAATTTTAGATGTTGCGGATGGTGTAATGGTTGCTAGAGGTGATCTAGGTGTAGAAGTAAGACCTGATAGAGTTCCAATTTATCAAAAGCTTATTATTAAGAAGGCAAATGAATATGGCAAGCCTGTAATCACTGCGACTCATATGCTTGATTCAATGACACAAAATCCACGTTGTACTAGAGCTGAAGCAAGTGATGTTGCCAATGCTGTACTTGATGGTTCTGATGCCGTTATGCTTTCTGCTGAATCAGCAGCAGGTGATTATCCAGTTGAAGCTGTAAAGACTATGGCTGCAATTTGTGAGACTGCTGAAGATATTTTCCCATTTAGAGAACACTTAGAGACAATGAAACAATATAGCCATAACACAATTCAGGATGCTATTGGTATTGCGGTTTCTGATGCTACATTAACTTTACCAATTGGTGCTGTTGTCGTATTTACTCAAGGTGGTTCAACCGCTAAGGTTATTTCTAAGTATCGTCCAGCTTGTCCAACATATGCTGTTACATTCAATAAGGGCGTACAACATGCTCTAGAAACATTCTCAGGTGTAACTCCTGTTATGTCTAAGGTTCAAAATGATTTAACTAATGATGATGAACTTGCTAGTGCTGTATGTAAGGCATTTGGCCATAAGGCTGGTGAATTAGTAGTTATTTCTGCTGGTTACCCTACAGGTGAGGGTTCTGCCAACATGATGAAGATTATTACTATTAAATAATCTAATTTAAAAATACTTAATTTTAAAAGGATAGATGTTAATGTCTATCCTTTTTTAAACAAAATAAAATGGATAGCTAAGCTATCCATTAATCTTATTTAGTACTTCGTTTAAATCGTATTTATTTTCTTGAAATTCAATCTTTATTGAATCATCTTTATTGTATCTTGGAATAATATGAACATGAGTATGCATAACTGTTTGGCCAGCTACCTCATTTGTATTATTCAAGATATTACAACCTCTTGCCCCTAGATTTTTTACTAGCTTATTAGCGACAACATTTACTATTGACATTAGTTCGCCAGCTTCCTTAGGATCCATTTCTAGGAAATTATCATAATGTTTCTTAGGCATTACAAGGGTATGTCCTAAAGTAGTTTGCGATAAATCTAGAATTGCTAGATATTTATCATCTTCATAAACCTTACTAGAAGGAATTTCCTTATTTACGATTTTACAGAATATACACATTATTTAGTTGCCTCGTAAGTTTCCTTTAATAATTCATATATTCTTTGATCATGTGTTTCAAAGTTATATTTTTCAAGTAATGAATTAATGATAGTATCTTTATCAACATCACTTACAACTTTTTCAACAAATTCATCTTTGAAGTCTTCAACATTTTTAGAAATTAAATTAACTAGATAATAACGGCTATTAACAGTTGAATTGCCATCTGAATCAGTTGCAGTAGTAGTTACTTCAATAATATCAGATAGACCTGAATCAGCTGTGTTTAAGACATATTCCTTAACATCAACTGGTAAATCAGAATCATTATCTGTATATAATGTTTCGCTTACTTCGCTCTCATATCCATTTTCTGTGCAAGCATATTCAAATGTGTTTTCTTCATTATTAACAGCGTCAAGTACTGCTTGAGCTGCATCTTTATCATCAAAATATACTATTTCTGCCTTATATGGATTATAGTTTTCAACATATGTTTCAAAGTCGTTTTCTACATATACCTTAGCTAGAGCAGTTAAAGCTTGATTTGCGATATAGCTTCTTTTGTAGTTTTCAACTGAACCATAGTAAGAAATAATAAATGATTCATAACCACCATCAACCATGGCGTTAACAGATTCTTCAACAGTGCTTGTAATTGAATCGATATCAACACCTTCTAGTGTAGCTAGCTTATTAACTAAACTAATCTTTAATGAATCAGTAATATCGTTACTTTTCATTGATTCATATAAATCTTCTTTAGTATATTTTTTTCCAGAAGCATCTTTATATATTACTTCATCACCATCACTTAAATAAGAGTAATGGCTAGATGAACAAGCGCTAAAAGCTAATAAACAAATTAATAATAGACAAATCTTTTTCATTATTCATTAACCTCGCTTTCTGTAGTATCGCTTGTTTCAAGTTCTGCCTTAGCGTTTTCTAGATATTCGTTAATTATATTAATTAAATCTTCATTAACGATTTCGTAACCTAATTCATCACTCTTTTCTTTTACAGCTGTTACACTTGCGTAATTATATTGATTGATGATTTCTGACATAAATTGATCATCTGCCTTTAATTCATCTTCTGTTGGCTCTTCAGTATAAATCCAATGATAGCCATATTGAGATAATACAGGATCAGTAATACTGCCAGTTTCAGCATCGTTTAAAGCATTTGCGAACTCAGTAACAAATGTACTAGTAGAAGAAGAAGTATCATAGATTCCAAGATAGCCGCCATCACTTGCCGAACCATCTTCTGAATATTGTTTAGCGATTTCTTTAAAATCTTCACCATTAGCGATTGCTGCACATACCGCATCATACTTTTCTTGTTCTTCTGCAGTCATTGTGGCAGTTTTTACAGTATTGCCATCTTCGTCAGTTGTCTCGCTAATATCAGAAACCTTAACCAAGATATGATAAACCTTTCTAGGCTTTAGACTTTCAACTACCTTTGGTACATAAGTTTCATAATGATTACGGAAGAAATCAGAATAGAAAGTAGTTGATTTAACTACATCTAGACAATATTCTTGTAAATCATCATAACCATTTGGATAGCCACTATTTTTAAGTGAAGAATCAATAGTAGACTTTTCATTGTTGGCAACAATATAAGAATAATAGTTGTTTGCCATAGTAGTGATAGTATCACTTTCTTCAACTGAAGCACTAATTACACTCTTTGACCATTTAACCATGGCTGTGCTTTGACCAAGAGATGAATATAAATCATTATATAAATCATCTGCATAATAGTTTTCACCATTTAAAGTGTAAACCACTGATTTGCCATCCTCAGTTTTACTATCTACATAGACTGGACGGTTTGAATAAGCTTGTACACAATAAACAACAACATATGTAAGTAAACCTATTGTTACAAGTAATAAGAACCAGTATTTTTTTAGAATATCTTTAAATTCCATTGCTTACCTCCTAAAACTCACTAATTATACAATAGTGGCTTATTTAAAACAATTTTTATAAATTTTTTTCAGTTTAATTTCACAAATATATAAGGGATAGTAATTCTCATAGTTTTTTTAAGAGGTGTTATAATCTTTAACGAGGTGAAAGTATGGAGAATGTATTAGAAATAAAAGATTTACATGTTTCTGTTAAAGATAAAGAAATATTAAAAGGAATAAATTTAGTTGTTAAGCAAGGAGAAATCCATGCGATTATGGGCCCTAATGGCAATGGTAAAAGTACGCTTTTACAAACCATTATGGGTAATCCCAATTATACGGTTACATCTGGTTCAATTACCTTTAATGGTGAAGATGTACTTTCAATGAGTGTTGATACCCGTAGTAAAAAAGGCTTGTTCTTGGCTTTACAATATCCTCAAGAAATTGCAGGTGTTACTAATTCTGATTTTTTAAGGGCCGCAATCAATGCGAGAAATGAAGAACCAATTTCTTTATATAAATTTATTAAAGAAATAGATAGCGGTATTAAAGAACTTAAGATGAAAGAAGATCTTGCCCATCGTTTTGTCAATGATGGTTTTTCTGGTGGCGAGAAAAAGCGTAATGAAATCTTACAAATGATGATGCTAAAACCATCTATTGCGATGCTAGATGAAATTGATTCAGGACTTGATGTAGATGCGATTAAATTAGTATCTGATGCGATATTAAAATTAAAAGAAGAAACTAATTTAGGTTTGATGGTTGTATCACATTATGAAAGATTCTTCTCATCAATCAAACCAACACATTCTCATGTTATTGTTGATGGAAAAATTGTTGTTGAAGGTGATAGTGAATTAGTTCTTAAAATTGATTCTGATGGCTATGATTGGTTATATGATGAATTAAAGATCGCTCCTATAAAACAAGAAAAGCCAATGGTTTATTCACTTGGTGTTTGTGCTAGAAATAAAAGAGGTTAATATGTCTAAGATTTATAAGAATTTAGGCAATAATCTTGACATTAAATTAAATAGTAGTGAAATTATTACTATCGTTATTGATAATGATATTGATATTAACTATGAATTTAATGATGGTGAATATAAAGTACTGGTGTTTAATAATGCTGATAAAGATATTTCTTTAAATGAAAAAGGAATTGTTAAAAATAGTAATGTAGAAATTCATTATTTGGATTTAAACACAAATAATATTAAACATACAAACTCTATAAGTGTTTTAGCCCATAGTTCCTTAAATATCTATACAACTTATTTAGGATGCAATAAAAAAGAAATTGATTTTAATTTAATAAATCAAGAATGGGATTCTAAAGTAGATATTATTAATAAGGTAGTATGTCTAAAAGATTCTATTTTTAATATGACTATTTCTGGCAAGATTGTAAAAGGTGCTAAAAATTGTAAATGTCATCAAAAGTCAAATTGTCTTACTTTTGAAAAGCCTAAACAATGTAAAGTGGAACCTATTTTATTAATAGATGAAAATGATGTCGAAGCATCACATTCTTTGTCTTGTGGCACAATTGATGAAGATGTCTTATTCTATATGAATTCAAGAGGCTTAGACGCAAAAGCAGCTTTAAGTTTGTTGTTATTTAGCTACTTAATGCCTTCTAGTGATTTTTATAGTCAATATGAAGATGGCCTACATTTAAAAGCGATTGCGGATAAAAAGGTGGCAGATGTATGTGGGATGTAAGAAAAGATTTTCCAATAATTGCCAATAATAAAGATCTTATCTACTTTGATAGTGGGGCAACCACTTTTAAGCCTAAATGCGTCATTGATGAAATAAGAAACTTCTATGAATTTGAAACTTGTAATATTCATAGGGGTGACTATGATATGTCTTTTGATGTATCAACAAAATATGATAACACACGTAAAAAAGTTAAAGAATTTTTAAACGCTAAAAGAAGTGAAGAAATAATCTTTACAAGTGGGGCGACAAATAGTTTAAATACAGCTATCTATGGTATGAGCCATATTTTAAAAAAGGGTGATACTATTTTAACTACTTATTTAGAACATGCTTCTAATATCTTGCCTTTATTTAAAATCGCTAAAGAAAAGGAAGTAAATATCAAATATATTCCTTTAAATGAAGATGGAACATTTAATATTGATAACTATCTTAAATGTTTTGATTCATCAGTTAAAATGGTGGTTTTAACTTATGTTTCAAATGTATTAGGATATATTAATCCCATCAAAGATATTTGTGATATAGCACATAAACATAATGCCCTAGTTTTAGTAGATGGCGCCCAAGGGGTTCCCCATATTAAAGTTGATGTATCTGACTTAGATTTAGACTTTTTATCTTTTTCTGCTCATAAGATGTTGGGCCCAAGTGGCATTGGTGTGCTTTATGGTAAATATGAATTACTTACAAATATGTCTCCGATCTTTTATGGAGGAGGGGCTAATGCTAGATTTGATAAGGATGGTAGTGTTATCTTAAAGGAAGTTCCAGAAGTATTTGAAGCTGGTACTCCAAATATTGAAGGTGTACTAGGACTTTCTAGTGCTATTGATTATTTAAATAATTTAGGCATGGAAAATATTGAAA
>CAVGFC010000058.1:0-13321 GCA_963628775.1 Acutalibacteraceae bacterium | reverse complement strand
CATCAAATAAAGAATCTATGAATTCATCATCAATAGTTTTACCTCTTCTTGCGCCTTTGGTTGTTTCCTCAATTAATTGACCAGCTGCATTTCTTAAAGATGCTGAACCATTAAAGACACTTGTTGTAAAAGTATTATCGATATTATCGATAAGTAACTTAACAGCCTCTATCTTTATCTTATAGTGTTCGTTATTATCAATACCCTCATTTGCTAGATAGTCTTGGTAAGTATCTGTATTCATTGCCTTACTAGTAACAGGAATATATCCTTCTGTTTGGCTATAAGCAATTTGAATATCATCACTTAATAAATATTGAGCAAATAACCATGACGCTAAAACCTCATTACTATCATCTTTATTAAAAATACAAATTGAAGGGCCTTGAGAAATCATTGAAATATTACTTGTATCATATTGCGGAATTTCCTTTACCACTGTTTCAAATTCAACCAATTTATCCTCAGGAATATCAATTAGAGGTGCCTCGCTTCCCATCCAAGTTGAACCAGCAGTTGAATCAATCGCAAATAAACATTGACCAGCATTTAGAAAGTTTGCAGGATAACTAGATATCTTAAAGGTTGAAAAAGCCTTTGTACTAGCATGTTCACCAATCTCTAATAATAATTCTCTAGTGGTATCATTAAAAATTAAAATATTGCCTTCATCATCAGAATAGCCAGCTCCCTTTTGTTTAAGCATTTGAATCATCATATTATCCGTAGACTTATAAATAAAAGGAATTAAAGTCTTTTGGCCATTGACTAAATAATTGCCATCACTATCTTGTTCAAGAGCCTTTTCACTTACCTCAAAGATAAAGTCCCATGTTACAACATCTGGAATTGTATACCCTAGTTTTTCTACATAAGTCTTATTAATATACAAAGCCTCAGTTGAACGCATAAATGGCAAAGCATATTGTTTATCATCTATAACGCCCTCTTGTAAGAACTTGGCAACAATCTCATCCTTGCTTGGGCCATCATACTTAAGTTCACTTCCACCTAGCCCATATTTTTCATTAAGCATCAAATCATCTAGTGGCACCACAATATTATTACCAGTTAAATAAGTCGCAATATGATCAGGATATGTGATACAAACATTAGGTGTCGTATTTGTTGAAATATTAGTGATTACATCATTATAGATTTGACCATAGTCTGTATATAAAGATAAATTAACCCTTATATTTGGATAAAGCTTCTCAAAGTTTTCTATTGCGTCCTTATATATTTGAACTTGTGTCTTATTAGAATCATTCTTAGCCCAAAAAGTAATTTCATAAGTCTTAGAAGTATCAAATTCTTCTGGAACTATAAAAGAACTTGTACTAGTAGTGCTGTGGCATGCACTTAGCATTAAAAGAGTAATCAATAAGCATAAAAGTTTTCTCATCCCTTAGTACCTCCCCTAGATACACCTTCCATAATCTTTTTATGGAAAACTAGAAACAAAATAATCAAAGGAATAGAAATAAGCACAACAGCCGCCATCATCGCTGGAATATTTTCCCTACCAAAGCCACTTTCCCTAATAGTTTGAATACCATTAGAAACAAGATAATACATTTCATTATCAGTGATAAGTCTAGGCCATACATAAGCATTCCAACACTCTATTACTTTTAAAATAACAACTGTCACAATAGTTGGCTTACAAATTGGAATCATTACCTTAAACAAGTACTTCAAATCACTTGTGCCATCTACCTTAGCGGCCTTATATAAAGAATCAGGAATCTGTTCAAAGTTCTCCTTTAATAAATAAATATAGAAAACACTAGTAACACTTGGAAGAATCAAACCCGTAAAAGTATTTCTAAGACCCAGGTTTGTAATAGTCACAAAGTTTGTGATAATCACAAGTTCACTTGGAATCATCATCAATGATAAAAAAGCTGTAAAAGTAAAATCCTTGCCCTTGAAATTTAATCTAGCAAACGCAAAAGCTGCCAACACTACCACAATAAGCATCAAAGCGGTTGTGATTAGTGTGAATATTAAAGTATTCAAGAAATAACGTGCAAGAGGTACAGCTGTAAAAGCCTCAAAATAATTTTCTAAAGTTGGACTTAAAGTAAAGAACTTTGGAATATATTCGCCATTGTAGGCACTATAACTCTTTAATGATGTTAGTATCATCCAATAAAATGGAAACAATACAACAATTGCCCAAATTATAAGGAAAATATAAACAAGGACTTTTAAAATAATGTTTTTAGTCTTTGCCTTTTTCTCTATCGCTGCATAATTATTCATAGTTCACCTTCTTCTTAACTAATAAATTAATTACTGTAATCGTAAGCACAATCACAAATAGAATAATTGCGGCCGCTGAAGCAAATGATGGATAACCACCAGAAGAGCCATATAACATATCATAGATATAACCAACAATAGTATTCATGCCGGCAGCATTTAAATCCGTTCCAAATATTGCCACTACATCGCTATACGCTTTAAAGGCACCAATAAAGCCAGTGATTATTAAATAGAAAATCATTGGTGAAATCATCGGTAAAGTAATCTTTGTGAAAATTCTAAACTTACTTGTTCCATCAATCTTAGCTGCCTTATAAAAATCTTCATTAACACTGGCTAAAGCACTGGTTAAAATTAAAATCTTAAAAGGTAATACCACCCATATTGTATAGAAACACAAAACAAACATCTTTGCGGAATATGGTCCATCAATAAAATCAATTGAAGAATAACCTAGAGAATTAATCAATAGATTTACCAAACCATCAGAATAAGCTGTCTTTTTAAACAAAATCATAAAGACCAAACCAACAGCTAAAGTGTTTGTTACATAGGGTAAAAAATAAATTGTCTGAAACAAATCCTTTAATTTCTTAATTGAATTTAAAGCCAAAGAAATAAGTAAAGCTAAAAATGTAGAAGTAGGAACCGTAATAATTACAAGAATAAAAGTATTTTTTAAAGCTTGTAAAAAATAAGGATCACGCAATACATATTGATAATTATAGATACCTGTCCCCTGACTTGTACCTGAAGCGAAATTAAAAGCTTCTTCAAAAGAATAAATAAATACATCAATAAGGGGATATACCATAAACGCTGCTAAGAATAGTAAAGCAGGTAAAAGATATAACCACGCTTTTAAATTATTTTTCTTAAACATCTAATCTTGCTTCGCTTTCTTTTTCAAAGACATACATCTTACTAGGTTTAATAGAAAATGAAATAGTCTTGAGCGTTTCATCTATCTTAGTTTCACTTGGAATAATGGCACGCATATCAACATCAGAAAGACAATTCTCATTATGGAAAACAACACTATGATCTCTTCCCATTACTTCTCTTCTAACAAATTCACAATTCAAGGCGCCTGTTTCACTGACTACTAAACCTTCTGGTCTAATACCAATAACAACTTCTTGATCGCTTGCCTTTATCTGCCTAATGAAGTCCTTACCAATATAGAGCTTATTATCTTTAATATAACCGCTAAACACATTGATGGCTGGTGTTCCTAAAAACTTAGAAACAAACAAGTTACATGGATTATCATAAACATCTTGAGGTTTGCCAATTTGTTGAACTACGCCTTGTTTCATAAGCACAATCACATCTGAAATAGACATCGCCTCTTCTTGGTCATGGGTTACAAATATTGTAGTAATACCTGTTTCCTTTTGGATACGCCTGATTTCCTCACGTGTTTGTAGACGAAGCCTAGCATCTAGATTACTAAGTGGCTCATCAAGTAATAAAACATTTGGTAGTTTCACTAAAGCACGGGCAATAGCTACACGCTGTTGTTGACCACCAGATAATTGCTTAGGATAGCGATCCATATATTCATCGATTTGAACAAGTTTGGCAGCCTCTAGTGCCTTCTTATTCATTTCTTCTTTACTTAATTTGTTTTTACCTTTTAAATTCTCTAAAGGGAAACAAATATTTTCTTTTACTGTTAAATGAGGATATAAAGCATAATTTTGAAATACCATACCTACTCCTCTATTTTCAGCAGGCAAATCAGTTACATCATCATTATCAAAATAGATTTTGCCAGAGCTTACAGTCTCTAAGCCACATATTAAATTTAAACAAGTAGACTTACCACATCCCGAAGGGCCCAACAAGCCAACAAGCTTACCATCAGGTATTTCAAAACAAAAATCATTTACCGCAACGACATCTTTTTCGCCCTTATGTACATTCTTAAATTTTTTTGTTAGATGATCAAAAACAACTTTCATTATTCCCCCTTATTGCCAATCTTTTGATTGACTAGTCTTACAATTTTTGTCAAACTTTGTTTAGAAATTAGTCTAGTAGAAAACGCAGCAGCCTTATTAAAGAAACCATCCACAAGTAATCCACCACCATCATCTATTTTCTTCATTCCTGAATCAACAATTTGATTAACACTTCTTGTAAAATACTTCTTCTTAAAAGAAGTCATCACTACATCAGCCCTATTCCAGAAATTAGTATCAATTGGACCAGGACAGATTGTTGTTACCTTGACATTATATTTTTCAAGTTCATCTTTTAAAGCCAATGAAAAATTAAGCACAAAAGCCTTAGAAGCATAATAAACACTCATATAAGGACCTGGCATAAAACCTGCAATAGAAGCGATATTTACAATATGACCAAAGCCTTTTTCTTTAAAATAATTGCCAAACAAATAAGATAAAGACATAAGAGCCCTATCATTTAAATCAATCATCTTTTGATACTTTTCAAGATTACCATCTAAAAACTGCTTATAATCACCAAAACCTGCATTATTTATAAGACTTACAACATCTAATTTATTTTCAAGAACATAAGCATATAATTGTTCACTAGACTCTTTTAAAGACAAATCTAAGCTCAATGTAAGAATATTAACATTAGTCTCTTTAGCTATTTCTTCCTTGGCCATCAATAACTTTTCTTCGTTACTTGAAACAAGTAATAAGTCGAAATCTCTTTTGGCAAATCTTTTCGCAAATTCCTTACCGATGCCAGAACTTGCCCCAGTAATAACAACACAGCTCATAATTAGTCTCCTATTTTTGCATATCTTCTAGCGATCCAACTACATACGCTATCAAGTCCTGGATAAATTACTCTTTCGGAAATATTAATGTAGTCTAGTTTATCTCTTATTTCTAATTTGTTTTCTTTGGGAATAATTATCTTATATAAAGAACTATCTTCTTTACATAAATCAGAAATCAAAATCTTTGAATCAGAACAAATTGAAAATAAAGAATATTGATTAATCATTCTATTATCACCACTTGCAGGTTCAAAGAATAAATAGAAAGGATCATCAGAAAGTGCTTGTAGTTCATTTAAATTCTTAGCGATTTTTCCTAAGCTACTAACCGTAAAAGTACTGGTATTTCTTTTTACAACCTCTTGCCTTAATTTATCGGGAAGTGTACTAACAGAATCATTAGTATCTATACAATAAATAGCTCCATCCTTATCATAGTCATTTAAATTAACAGTCACAAAATGAGCAGCAACTAAAGGTGAATAAGTCCAATCTAGTAAACGTGTTGGTAGGCCAAAGTGTTGACCTGTTGCCAACATTTGCCAAAAAGAATCAATATCTTTTAATTCATCAAAGCCATACTTTTTAAAAGAACGAATAATATTGGTCTCTAGACTTAAATCATGCGAACATTCTCTATTTAAGGTAGTAATTAAAGGATAATTGTCATCAGATACGCCTCTATAGACATAATCATTACGATAACGATGTATCTTAGTATCATAACAATCCTTAAATACTAAATTTTGAAGTTCTTCAAAACTATGGATAACTACTTCTCTCATCATAAACTCCTTGCGATACTTTCTATTTTATTTAAACGATGTTTTAAACCAGACTTAGATATACTCTCCCCATATCGATTACAATATTCATCACATAACTCATTTAAGGAATAATCCTTAAACTCTAATCTAATATCAATAACATTTCTAAGTTTCTCATCTAAATCATTATATTTATTAGCTTGCTTAATGGCTTCCATATAATCTATCTGTTCATTGGCAGCCCTTAAAGACTTCATTTCATTAGCTATTTCACAATTATCAATTCTAATTAAAGAATGCTTAAAATCTCTTTCAATACGGGCATCTTCAAACTCCAATAAAGCATTTGAAGCACCTATTATCTTTAAGAAATCAGAAATCATTTCTGCTTTCTTGATATAGACTATATTCTTATTTCTTCTTTTAGAAATCTTACCCTCAATATTAAACCTGCTTAATAACTTAATTACGAAGTTACAATGCTCTATTTCATTAAGCGCCAACTCTAAATGATAGTTTTTATTACTAGGAGAGTTACATGAACCATAGGCCAAGAAACAACCCGCAAGATAATTCTTAGCACAACAATTTTTCGCAACAATCAAATAAGTTGGATGATTTAATAAACCATTTTTATATAGGCCTACATCTTCAAGTATGGCCTTACCATCACTTAGTGTTTTAACAGTATAAATATTATTTTTACGCAAATTATTTTTCTTAACCACTACAAGCTCGGTATCAACCTTATATAGTTTCTTTAATAAATAAACAATTCTTTTTTGCGTAGTTGGATTTTCACTACGAATAAGAAGTTGCATTTGCCTATTAGAAATGCTTAAAGATGATGTTAATTGTAAAAGCGCACTAAGCTCAGCCTTTTTACAACAATCATCTAATTCCTTAACTGCTAATTCTTGTTTTATAAAAGTAGTAAAAGACATTACATTTTCTCCAATAAGGACTTAACAACTTTTCTAATTTTAATAGGGCTATGTCTTACATTACCTTTTGAGAAATCAAGTAAAGACCTAGAAATAACCTCAACTTCATCACTACCTTCATCTATTACTTCTATAGCCTCTTCTTTAATATATTTTTCCAAAATATCATCAGGAATTATATCCTTATGTTTGATTACTAAATCAAGAGGCACATTATGTCTTTTGAAAGCCTCAACATGTTCCCTTAAATTATAATTATATGTTTCACCTCTTTGAGTCATCGCATTAGAAAAATAAACCTTCTTTGCCTTTGACTTATTTAAAGCCTCATTAACATCCTTAATAATCACATTGGGCATAATTGAAGTATATAAAGAACCTATACCATAGATAATCAAATCAGCCTTTAATATCGCATTAATCGCTTCCTTATTGGCAGGAACATCATGATCATAGAAAACCTTATCAATATGCATTAACTTAGATGGAATATTAGCTTCACCTTTTTCAATAGAACCATCTTTATATTTCGCATATAAAGAAATTGAATCTAAACTCGAAGGAATTACATTGCCATTAACCTTAAGCATTCTACCCATTTCTTTTACAGCTATAGGTAAAGAACCATTATTAATTTCAATCAAAGCCGCTAAAACAAGATTACCTAAAGAATGACCAGATACATCATTTTCATTATCACCTTTAAAACGATAATCAAATAATTCATTAAATTCCTTATTATCAGACATTGAAACCAAGACATTTCGAATATCACCAACAGCTGGAATATTATAAAGCTCTCTTAGTCTTCCAGTTGAGCCACCATCATCCGCAACTGTTACAATGGCACTTAGTTCTATATCCTTAAGACCCTTTAAGCCCTTGATAATAGTTGCTTGGCCATGTCCTCCACCAATTACCACTACTTTTTTCATTGTTCTATTTCCCTATGTTTTATATGACAAACATACTTATTCCTATAATATTCATATAAATAATTAGCGATAGTAACACTTCGATGTTGACCACCAGTACAACCAATAGCGATAGTTAAATGACGCTTATTTTCATTGTTTTCATAGGCCTTTAACATAAAGTCCATATAGTCAATTAATTTAACAAGATAGTCTTTTGTCTCTTTAGAACCAAGCACAAAATCTCTTACTTCTGTATCATTACCTGTCTTATCTTTTAAATTCTCATCATAGAAAGGATTATCTAAGAAACGAACATCAAAAAGAGTATCACAATCAGTTGGCACACCATTTTTAAAACCAAAAGAAACAAAACTTAATGAAAGATATCTATCTTCAATATCATTAAGACCCTTATTTATTTGGGCCTTAAAATCCTTAAGAGATAGACCATCAGTATTTATCACAACACCATTTTTCTTATATTTATCTAAAATGGCTTTTTCAATATCTAAAGCTTCAGATAAAGTATCCGCAACATTATTAATCAATAATGGATGTATTCTTCTAGTAAATTTATAACGATTAATTACTGTCTCTTTATCAGCATCTAAAAGAATTAGGGTTACTTTAAAGTTGGTATTAGTTATAAGATTAGCACACTTATCTAAATCCATAAGTGAAATTGTCAAAACAACATTTTGGTACTTAAAAGAATCATCGTTATCAATTAAATCAATGAGTTCCTTTAATAATTCTGGAGGGTATTGGTCTATACAACGATAGCCCTTATCTTCTAAATAGTTAGAAGCAGTGGTTTTACCAGCTCCGCTAACTCCACTAATAATAACTAATTTTCTCATAATGTAATTGTAACACACGCTTATTTGCGTACCATATTAATTTCCGGCTTTTATTTCCAAAATAATATCCCTAAGCTCAGCCGCTCTTTCAAAGTTTAAAGACTTAGCAGCCTCATTCATTTCCTTTGTCAAAGTAGCGATTAATTTCTCTTTATCCTTAACGCTATGAGTTTTCTTTGTTAGATACTTACTTGTAGCTTCTTTACTTTCTTTACCATGTATTACCTCGGCCACTTCTTTGATGATAGTCTTTGGCACAATATTATGTTTTAAATTATATTCTTCTTGAATTGCCCTTCTTCTATTTGTCTCATTTATGGCCTTAGACATTGAATCAGTCATCTTATCGCCATACATAATTACCCTACCATTAGCGTTTCTAGCGGCTCTACCAATTGTTTGAATAAGTGATTTTTCACTTCTAAGAAAACCTTCCTTATCAGCATCAAGTATGGCAACTAAACTAACTTCTGGAAGATCTAGCCCTTCTCTTAATAAGTTGATACCAACAAGGACATCATAGGTTCCTGTTCTTAAATCATGAATAATTTGACTTCTTTCTAAGGTATTTGTTTCATGATGCAAGTACGCAACCTTTAAATCTTGTTTCTTTAAAAAATCACTTAAGTCTTCAGCCATCTTAACAGTTAAAGTTGTAACTAAAGTACGCTCATTTTTTTCAATTGTTTTTCTAATCTCTTCTAGCAAGTCATCAATTTGTCCCATTGTCTTTCTAACTTCTATCAAAGGATCAAGTAAACCAGTAGGACGAATGATTTGTTCAACTACTTGCCCATTAACTTTATCTAGTTCATAATCACCAGGAGTAGCTGATATATAGATTCTTTGGGCATCTATCTCTTCAAATTCTTCAAACTTAAGAGGACGATTATCTAAGGCACTAGGTAATCTAAAACCATATTCAACAAGTGTTTCCTTACGTGCTCTATCGCCATTAAACATACCTTTAATTTGAGGCAAAGACACATGGGATTCATCAACCACTATTAAAAAATCATCAGGAAAATAATCAAATAAATTATATGGTCTTTCCCCTGGTAATCTATGGTCTATATGCATGGCATAGTTTTCAATACCTGAACAAACACCGGTTTCTCTAAGTGCTTCTAAATCATAACGACATCTTTGTTCAAGACGTTCATATTCTAAGGGCTTATTTTGTTCCTTAAAGTATTTAAGACGTTCTTCTAATTCTTTCTCAATAGCGTCACAAGCGATATTTATATCATTCATGTCCCTAGCATAACCAGTAGCAGGAGGAAAGACATATAAAACATAGGCATTTAATAGATTTTTAGAAACAGGATCTATCTCACATATTCTTTCTATCTCATCATCAAACATTTCAATACGCACAATTATCTTATCGTTGTGTCCAGGAACTAGTTCAATAACATCGCCTTTTACAGAAAATGTTCCTCTTAATTTATCAATATCATTACGAATATATTGTCTTGAAATAAATTTCTTAATTAAATCTTGTCTATCAATATGTTCACCTACTTTTAAAGTAAAAAACATATCCTCATAGTTATCAGGATTGCTACTAGCATATATACAAGCAACCGAAGCCACCACAATAACATCACTTCTTTCAAGTAATGAATTATAAGTAGACATTCTAAGCATATCGATTTCATCATTGGTAACCGCATTTTTCTCAATATAAGTATCAGTCTTAGGCATATAGGCTTCTGGTTGATAATAATCGAAATTAGACACAAAATACTCAACCGCATTATGAGGAAATAAGGTCTTAAATTCTGAATAAAGTTGGCCCGCAAGTGTCTTGTTATGCGCAAAAACAAGAGTTGGCTTATTTACTTTTTCAATCACATTAGCCACTGTAAAAGTCTTACCAGTGCCTGTTGCCCCTAGTAAGACTTGTTCATGTTTGCCACTATTTAAACCATCAACAAGCTTCTCAATTGCCTTAGGTTGATCTCCTGTTGGCTTATAATCACTTACTAATTCAAATCTTCTTTTTTCGTACATATATCCTTATTGAATGCTTCTTCTATATATTCACATATATCCTTGGCAATAATTTCACCTTCTGATCCTTCTAAATTAATTGGCAAGTTTAACATTAGTTCTTTATACAATAAAGACTTCGCCATCTTTAACTTACTTGGATCTTTTAGATAATATCTTTCTAAATACTTATTACCACTTAAATAGCCATCTGTTTCCTCAATTGGCAATTGATACTTAGGAATAAAGTTAAATTCTAAGCCATTATTATTAAAAGTAATATCATCACCTATTTCTTGGCGTATTAAAGAATCAATTAATAAAACTTTGGCATTGATAAAACCATCACCACTTAAGTAATCATTACATATATCAACATATTCTCTTAGATTCTTTTTATCTAATAAAGAAACACCTATCAATTGTTTTTCTTTAGAATCATTTAAATATTCCACAATCTCATCATCACTTAAAGTCTTTTTATCAACGCTTTTATGAAAGCGGTTTTTATATTCAAGCAGTTTTTCTTCAAAGTCCTTAGGAATATAAGCTTGTCTTAATTCATCATCGATAATGATTAAAGCTTCATCTTCCTTTTCTTCTTTTAATAATTTTTCAATCTTTTCTAAAGTCTCATCATAATAATTCATCTTAAAAATCAAAGCCCTTAAACACTGGCTCTCCTGTATATTTATGTACTTCTATTTCTTTATTAACAGCTCTATATGCTCCAACAGCTAAGGTTTCCATTTCCCTATCTTCAATAGTAACAATATCACCAAGATAGCCGCAATAGTCTTTTATATCAGCCACTAAATCAGCAAATCTTATAAAGCCTCCAGTTAAAATAATACAATCTACCTTGCCCTTTAAAACAGCCGACATAGCGCCAATTTGTTTAGCGATGTTATATACCATGGCGTCCCAAATTAAAGTCCCCTTTTTATCACCCATTAGCTTTAAATCATGTATCTTGTCCCCGTCACTTGTGCCAAAATAAGACACAAAGCCACCACTTCTAGAACACATAAGTCTTACTTCATCAATTGAATGAGCTTCAATATAATCCAACAAAGATAAAACAGGAATTGAACCAATACGGGTAGGTGTAAAGCCACCATCACCACCAGATCCCACATTGCCATCAATCATTTTGCCGTTTTTATGCGCATTGACCGTAATACCACCATCAATATGACAAACAATTAAATTAGACTCTTCATATTTGATACCCTTATTTTGGCAATAATATCGTGCTACAGCCTTTTGATTTAAAACATGACTTTGGGCATTACGATATAAACCATCAATGCCACTGATTCTAGCGATATCAGATAGTTCATCAACATTTGTGGCATCCATGGTAAAACATGGTATCTTATACTCTTTACCTAGTTTATAAGCCAACATTACCCCAAGTTTTGCGGCATGTTCGCTACCTCCTACCGCATTTAAAGTATCAAGATATAGTCTTTCATCTATTTCTAAAACACCAGACTTTTGAGGATAAGCACTGCCACCTCTTCCAACAATGGCATCAATATCTTTAAAAGATAAATCATTTTCCTTTAAAAATTTAATAATTACATCTCTTCTAAAGTCCATTTGATCATTTACATGTTTAAACTTAAGTAAGACAGGCGCATCATGAAAATAGCTTTTAGTATAAAGCTCTTTTTCATTTTCATATATCGATAATTTGGTAGAAGTACTACCAGGATTAATAACTAAAATTTTCATTTCTTCACTTCCATATTATAATAGACTAAGTGCAGTGGTATCGAAGTGGTCATAACGAGCCGCCCTCGAAATGCGGTTGTCCATTAGGGCACGTGGGTTCAAATCCCACCCACTGCGCCATTTTTTTATAAATTATATAAATTCTTATATTTATTTTTTAAATAATCAATATAGTATTTAGGATTAAAAGATTCATGAGTTGCCCTATTTAAAATATAATCAAAATTATGTAGAGCACCATCAAATTGAATATTTTCTCTTAAATAATCAACAATACTTTCAAACTTGTTTTCTTCTAATAACTTATCTATATCAATATCTTTTTCCATTTGTCTTAAAAATTGAGCACCAAAGGCACTACCTAAAGCATAAGTAGGGAAATAACCAAAAGAAGCACTAGACCAATGGATATCTTGAAGTATACCATCACTATCTTTTTTAACATCAACACCTAAATATTCTTTATATTTTTGATTCCAAACTTCATTTAAATTATCGATGCCAATACTGCCATCAAATATGCCTT
Organism: Acutalibacteraceae bacterium; assembly: GCA_963628775.1. Lineage (GTDB taxonomy): Bacteria > Bacillota_I > Bacilli_A > Erysipelotrichales > Erysipelotrichaceae > Colivicinus. The sequence goes on along the minus strand of CAVGFC010000058.1, from coordinate 540 downwards.
TTTCAATTTCATATCTAATTAAAATATGAATTGGATAAGTAAGCTCATCAGCCTCTGTTCTTATTAAAGATGGCTTAGATACATTGATAGCTTTTATAAAATCATCAAGAGAAACATCAGCTAAATTCTCTTTAAACAGCTCTTGAAGTCTAGGATATAAATTAACCCAAAATGACTTTCTTCTACCAATATAGTTTTCTAAAAAACGTGATTGTGATTCGTGCATTCCACTAGAAATATATTTTTTAATATTAGTTCCTTCATATTTTTCCAACACATTATGTTCATAGTGGGCATGTCCTGTTTCATGGATTACACTAAAAATATTTGAGGCAATATTATATTCATCATAGCTTGTTGTGATACGAACATCATTTTTACTTAAGCCATTGGTAAAGGGATGTTCACTTACTCCCATATAACCCCAAGAAGAATCAAAATTAATATATTTTAATAATTCTTGATTAAATAAAATTTGTTTATCCTTTGGATAATACTTATATAAAAATGAATCATCAATATGTTTAGTACTAACTTCTT
>CAVGFC010000057.1:0-6648 GCA_963628775.1 Acutalibacteraceae bacterium | reverse complement strand
GATATGAAGATTGATTTATTAAATGATGGTCCAGTTACGATTATTATGGATTCAAAGGAGCTATTATGATTGAAAACTATGCTTTAGATGATATTGTACAAATGAAAAAGGATCATCCTTGCAAGAAGTCTAGCTATTGGAAGATTATTAGAGTTGGTACCGATATTAAAATTAAGTGCCAGGGTTGTGGCTCAGTAGTTATGATGGAGCGCAGAGAATTTGAGCGCAAATGTAAAAAAATGATCTATAAGGCAAATCAGGGGCAAGAAGAATAATCTTGTCCTTTGTTTTGGGTGTATAACAAGATAGAGGTGATTATATGTGGATTGTCTTTGCGTTTGGTTCTGCCTTATTTGCAGGACTGACTTCAATATTAGCTAAATGTGGTATTAGAAAAACTGATTCAACAATTGCCACAGCAATAAGAACGATTGTGGTTTTATTGTTTTCTTGGCTAATGGTATTTATTGTAGGAAGTTTTGATCAAATTAATGATATCGATTCTAAAACATTAATCTTTTTAATATTATCAGGTCTAGCCACAGGTGCCTCTTGGCTATGTTATTTCAAGGCTTTACAAATAGGTGATATTAATAAGGTGGTGCCAATCGATAAATCAAGTACTGTGTTGACTATTATTCTCGCTTTTATTTTCTTACATGAAACTTTAAATATTCAAAAAATAATTGGTGTAATTCTTATTGGTCTTGGTACCTATTTGATGATTGAAAGAAAAGATAGTGGCGAAGTAAAAGATGATAATAAGGCATGGTTATTATATGCATTTGGTTCAGCTATCTTTGCGAGTTTAACTTCAATACTTGGCAAGATTGGCATAAGTGGTGTTGAGTCTAATTTAGGTACCGCTATTAGAACTTGTGTTGTGCTTATTATGGCTTGGCTAATGGTTTTTGTATCGGGTAAGCAACAGCTAATAAAAGATATTGATTCAAAAGAACTTGGTTTTATTTGTTTATCAGGTTTAGCCACAGGCGCATCGTGGCTATGTTACTACAAGGCTTTACAAGATGGTTTGGCAAGTGTAGTTGTGCCAATTGATAAGCTAAGTATTCTGGTTACGATAAGTTTTTCTTATATATTTTTTAAAGAAAAATTGTCTAAAAAGTCGCTAATTGGCTTGATTTCTATCGTTTTTGGTACTTTAGTTATGCTTATTAAATGAAAAATGCTATATTTTATAAGACAAATGTAGTAAAATAAGTTCACGCTTATTAAGAGGTGAATTATGTTAAGAGCAGTATTATTAGTTATTTCTATATTACTTATTATTATATCTTTGTTACAAAGTGGCAAATCAGATGGTTTAAGCGCTTTTACAGGATCTAGTGATTTAGGACTTTTCCAAAATGTTAAGGAAAGAGGTCCTGAAAAGGTAATATCAAACATTACTATGGCACTTGGAATTATATTCTTTGTGTTAGTAATCATTATTAGAGTTGTGGAAGGGTAAGCTGTTACCCTTTTATTTTTATGGGAATTAAAGAAGTTGCGGTAAATAAAAAAGCCTATCATGACTATGAAATATTAGATAAATATGAAGCTGGTTTATCTTTACTTGGAACAGAGATTAAGTCTGTTAGAAAGGGTAAGGTTCAACTAAAGGAGGCTTATGTATCTTTTATTAAGGGTGAGGCTTATATAAAGGGAATGAATATTGCCCAATATGATCATGGCAATCGTTTTAATCATGATGAAACTCGTGATCGTAAGCTTCTATTACATAAATATGAGATTACTAAATTATATAGTAAGACTAAGCTACAGGGTTTAACAGTAGTTCCTTTAAAGATGTATTTAAAAGATGGCAAGGCTAAGTTAGAAATTGGTTTGGCACGTGGTAAGTCTTTATATGATAAAAGAGAAGATGATAAACTAAAGACCATGCAAAGAGAAGCTTTAAAGGCAATGCGAAGATGAAAAAAGCTTTATTAGTGTTTGAAATAATCATTCTTTTATTACTTGTTGGGGCAATTACTTATACAGCTAATAATTTTTCTGATGTTTCTAAACAAGAAAGTGAACTTGCAAGTGAAGTCACTAAATTAGAAGAAAATCTTTCTAAAAGAGAAGAAGAAATAAATAACATTAATAGTGAAATAAATAATAGTAAGCTTAAAAATGAAGATAAGACCAAGGAGTATGAGAAATGGCAAAGGCACAAGGAAAAGCTAGCAAAACTACTTGGATATTAGGCGTTTATCTTTTAGCGGCTATTTGTATATTGTTATCTTTGGTGTTGCTTAATTTTTATTTTAAGTTAGAAGCCACAAAGAATAATATTGTTTATTTAAATGAAAAAATTGTTTCATTAAATAGCGAATTAGACAATAAAATAAGTGAAATAGACTCATTACAAGAGCAACTTAGTTCAATCGATAATATCGATGATTCTATTTCAAATATTAGACAAGAATACTTTAAACTAGCAGTTGAGGCCGATAGTAAGGCACGTAATCATGAGGTGGATTTCAAGGTATGTTATCTTACTTTTGATGATGGGCCTTATCGAAGTACAACACCTGAGTTTTTAGATATTCTAGATGAAAAAGATGTGCTTGCGACTTTCTTTTTGCTTAAAAAAGAAGGTGTAGATGATTTGTATTTTAGGGAAATGTATGCTTGTCATACTTTAGCTAATCATACTGCTACTCATAATTTAAAAAGAGGTGGTATTTATGCTAGTGAGGATGCCTTTATTGCCGATATAGAAGAAAATAGAGAGTTTATTCAAAATTTATTGGGCTATACTACAGAAGTTATGCGTTTTCCTGGTGGTTCACCTCAAGCTACTTATGCTGGTTTAAACAAAAGTGAAATAGTAAGTAGACTCAAGGATATGCATTATGGTTATGTTGATTGGACACTGACAACAGGTGATGGCGAAGGGGTAAAAAATCCAGATACTTTTTTACATAACGTTATAGATTATTCTAATAAGTTTGATGTTATAACCGTGCTTATGCATGATTATAGTAAGAATACTGCTGCTTGTTTAGCACAAATGATTGATGAGTTAAGCGATCAAGGTTTTATTTTCTTGCCTTTGTGTTATGATTCTTTAGCGGTTAAGAAGCAATAATTTGTTTTATAATTGTTCTATGATAAAAAGGTTGTATTTTTGCAGACACGGACAAACCGTTTTCAATACGTTGGGTATTGCTCAGGGTAGAGTTGATTCACCTTTAACAGATCTTGGTAAACAAGAGGCTAATAATGCCAAGGCTTATTTTGAAAAAAACAATATAAGATATAAGGGAATTTATACTTCTCCTCTTGGTAGGGCTAAGGATACTTGTAAGATTATTACAGGTAAAGATGGTGAAGCTGTTGATGGTTTAATTGAGCTTAACTTTGGTGAGCTTGATGGCAAGAGCTATTTATTATGCAAACAATATCATGATGATTTTACATCTATTGGTGGTGAAAGTAAGGATATTGCGGGCGATAGACTCATTAAGACACTAAGCGAAATCATGGAAAATGCTGATGATAATGTTTTAGTTGTTTCTCATGCTACAGTTGGTAGGTGTTTCTATTATAAGGTAGTTGGTCATTATGATCCTGATTTTAGAATGCCTAATTGTGGTATTGCGATTTATGATTATGAAGATGGTAAATTTAGCTTTGTGGAAATGGTAAATCCTAATGCTTAAATTAATTTTTTCTGATTTAGATAATACTTTGTTAACTAGTGAAAAGACCGTTTCCAATAAAACGGTTTCTTTTATAAAAAAGCTTGAATCAAAAGGTATCAAGTTTATTATTAATACTGGTCGTTTACCCTATAATGTTAATTATTTAGGTGAATATTTAGATATTAGTAATTTAGTTTGTGGCAATGGTTCTTATATCAAAATAAATAATCAAGTAATTTATGATAGGCCTTGTATAAAAGAAGATGTCTATAAAGTAATTGAATATTGTCAAAGTATAAATGTTCCTCCACGTGTTTTTTTCTCTAGTGGGGTTTGTTCAAATGTTAAGGTGTCTACACTTCCTTCTTTTAAGGTTGATGTTTTAGACCATAGTGCATTACTAGAAAAGATTACTAGGGAAGATGTTTATAAGGTTTGTTTTCTTAATGATGATCACAAGATACTTGATGATATTACAAATTTTATTCATCATAATTTAAATAATAGTGTTGCTGAATTATCTAATCCACATTTTTTAGAATGTCATCATAAAGATGCTTCTAAGGGTAAGGGCATTGATAAGGTTTGTGCATATTTAAATATTAATAAAGATGAAGTCTTGGCTATGGGTGATAATCAAAATGATTTGAGCATGTTTAATAGAGGCTATCATAGTGGTGCACCTATTAATAGTTCTGCTTCAGTTAAAGAAATTGTTGAATATATTTCTGATTTTGATTTTGATCAAGATGCGGTAATTGACATTATTAAACATTTTATGTGACGTATTTATTTTTTTCTTTGTCTATATAGTTGTAAGGATACTTACAAAGGAGAAGGAAAATGAAAAATTTAAAGAAAATCTTTGTTGCTTCTGTAGCTTGTGCTACTGTGTTTGCTCTTGTTGGCTGTCAAACTAAGACTAGTAATGATACTGTCAAGAAAGATGAGCCTGAAATTATCGATACTGATGATAATCAAATCGCTAATCCTTGGTCTGAAGTAAAAAGTATTGATGAAGCAAGCGCTATTGTTGGTTTTGATTTTAATGTACCTGAGTCAATTGATGGAAAAGACATCAGTTTAATTCAAGTAATGGATGATGAAGAAATTGAAGTTAGATATGGTGAAGACATTATCATCAGAAAGTCTAAGGGCAGTGATGATAATTCAGGTGATTATAATAACTATGATTCTGTTATTGAAGAAAATGGTGTAACTTTAAAGGGTGATGGTGATAGCTATAACTGTATTATTTGGACAAATGAGGCTTATGCTTATTCAATAACTTCAAGTAATGGTTTAAGTTTAGATTTAGTAAATGAATTAGTAAGTTCAATTGATTAATTATGGAAGATAAGGATATTGTAGATTTATATTGGCTTAGAGATGAATCCGCTATAAGGGAAACTAAGGATAAGTACGAAAACTATTGTGGTAAGATTGCCTACAATATCCTTTTCGATTTTGAGGATGCCAAGGAATGTGTTAATGATACTTATCTAAAAACTTGGAATTCTATTCCAGATAATAGGCCTAATAAATTAGGCTTATATGTTGGCAAGATTTGTCGTAATTTAGCTATCAATATGTTTGAAAAATATAATGCCCAAAAAAGAAGTGGTACAGAAACTGATTTAGCCTTAGATGAACTTAGTAATTGTATAGGTGATAAGGATAATGTTAAGGAATATGTTGACTATAGTTTATTAAGGGAAAGTATTAATGACTTTCTAAAAAATCAAAGTAAACAAAATAGAATCATTTTTGTGAAAAGATATTTTTATATGTCTAGCATTGATGAGATATCTAAGGAATGTGAATTAAGTTTAAGTGCAGTAAAGATGTCGCTTAAAAGAACAAGAGATAGCTTGAGAATTTATTTAATTAAGCAGGGGTATGACTTATGAAGAATATAGACTTATTAAGAGCCATTAATGATATAGATGATAAATATATAGAAGAAGCTATGCCTTCAGCTTATAAGAAACAAAGGCATATTGGAATATTTAAATATATACCTGCATTCTTTGGCTTAATGCTGGTGGCGGTAGTTGGCATAAAAATGATCAATATAGGTGTTGATGAAGACTTTGAATATTCAAACCCCATTGTAGAATATCAAACATTAGCTTTAGCTCAAGAAGCTATTGGCTTTGAGTTTGGTGTAGATTTTAGTAACTTAGATGATTTATCTTTCGTGGTTATTGATAATGAAATACTAGAAATTAGTAATAGTGATAATAGTCTAATTTGTCGAAAGGCAAAAGGAAGTGAAGATAGATCAGGTGACTTTAGTGCTTATAGTAGTATAAATAATGTTGATATAAATGGAGTTGATGTAACTGTTAAAGAAAGCGATGATAATATACTCATTACTTTTATCTATGATGGCTTCTTTTATAGCTTTAGTTCAAGTTATCTTAGTGTTAATGAGCTATTAAGTTTTGTAGAAGATATCACTAAATAAAAAAATAAAGGACTTAAATCCTTTATTTTTTATAGCTTAACGAATTTATCAACGTCTAGTACGAAGATTGTAGCTCCTCCAACGGTAACTTCAATTGGCATTGGTGCAAATTCACCTGACATAAATGAAGCAGTAGATGGGGCAACTTCAGTTCTTCTTTTTGATTCGTTGCCGATTATTTCAATTGCTTTATCAACTTGATCATCTTGGCAACCTACGATTAGAGTTGTATTTCCAAGTGATAAGAATCCACCAGTAGTTGCTAGTTTTGTAACTTGAAATGAATTGGCGTTTAATGCTGAGCTTACAGATGCAGAGTCATCGTTAGATACGATAGCAAGAATAAGTTTCATAGCTGTTCCTCCTATTTCCTTTACATTATAGCAATTAATTAAGATAAAGTTCACATATAAATTTTACCTGTATTGTATAATGGTGTAGTTATGATAAAGTTTGATAAAGTTTCAAAGACCTATAAAAATGGTACACATGCGCTATATGATATTTCTCTAGATATTAAAG
>CAVGFC010000056.1:0-7939 GCA_963628775.1 Acutalibacteraceae bacterium | reverse complement strand
GTTATGCTTGAAATTATGGACTGATGATGTTAATATAAAGGAGCTTTATTCTGGGTTTTAACGATAAATACTCCAGTTATTACGCGGATTAAAGAGATAAAAAGAGGAGAAAAATATGTTAACAAAAGCAGAAAAACAAGCCATTATTAAAGAATATGCTTTAAAAGATGGCGACACTGGTTCAGTTGAGGTTCAAGTTGCAGTTTTAACAGAAAGCATTAATCGTTTAACTGAACACATGAAGAAAAATCCTAAGGATTTCCATTCTAATAGAGGTCTATTAATGATGGTTGGTAAAAGAAGAAATTTCTTAGAGTACTTAAAGAGAACTGATATCAATAGATACAGAGACTTAGTTAAGAAGTTAGGTATTAGAAAATAGTTTAATTGGGCAGCTTTTAAAGAGTTGCCTTTTTTAATACAATTGTAGATGATGGATAAAGGCAAGAATAAAAAAATTATAATTAATATATTGATGATATTTTTTGTCTGTCTTTTTATATTTTCAGCATATATGCTTTATAAGGAATATATAAAGGGAAAGAAAAGTGAAGATACCTTTAAAGAAGCCAGTTCCTTAATTCATGATGAATTAAGTGCCTATGATACTTATGTTGATGTCTATAATAAAAATAGCGACTTTGTAGGCTGGATTTATATAGAAGATACAAATATTAATTATCCTGTCATGCAGACAATTAATGAGCCTAATTATTATTTAAGAAGGGGATTTGATAAGGCTTATAATCCATATGGAGTTCCATATATTCAAGAAGATTGTGATGTGTTATTGTCGAACAATTTAATAATCTATGGTCATAATGCTGATAATGGATCAATGTTTAGTGATTTATGTAAATATAGTAGTGAAGAATATTATCTTTCACATAAATTCATTAATTTTGATACACTTTCAGAGTTTGGTAAATATGAAATATTTGCGGTATTTAAAGTAGATATTAGTGCAGATGATTTATTTGAATATTACAAGTTTGTAGATAGTGATAAAGAAGAGTTTGATACCTATGTTAATAAGTGTAAAGAATTATCTTTTTATGATACAGATGTTGATGTTTCTTATGGTGATAAATTGATTACTTTAGTTACATGTGAACATTATTATGAAAGTGATGGTCGTATTATTGTTGTTGCCAAGAAAATTTAATGTATACTAATAGTAAACAGTAGTTTATTTATGGCACAGATTTTAAAAGAAGACACAAAAGAAAAAATTATTGAATCAGCAAAGGAAGAATTTTTAACTAAGGGCTATAAAAATTCATCTCTTAGAGTTATTGCCCTTAAGTCACATATGACAGTAGGTAATTTATATCGTTATTTTAAGAATAAAGAAGACTTATATAGGCATATTGTTTCTTTTCCTTTAGATAATATCGAAAAAGAATTATTACTACTTACCAATAATGAAATATCATTTAAGACAAATAGTCTTAATTTTGTTTTGAATGATAAACAAATTATAGATATTTTGGATGTTTTAACTGATAAGATTGTGGATATTTATACAAGCCAAAAAGATGAGTTTCTTATTTTACTTACAGATAATGAAATAAATGAAAAATTAACTTTATGGTTTAGCGATATTATTAAATCGCTTATTGTTCAAAATTATAAAGATATTAAGGCTAAAAAAGAGTTTGATATTATTTCTAAGGCTTATGCGATATCTATCTTTTCTGGTTTTAAAGAACTTATTTCTAATAAGGATATTGACCAAGAAAAGATGAAGATTTTAATAAAGATATATTTTAGATCTTATGTATCAATGTTAAATAGTGACATAAATAAGATCTTAGAAAGTGTTTAATATGAGTTATATAAGTTTTAAAAATGTTTCTAAAATCTATAAAATGGGTGAAGTTGAAATTAAGGCCTTAGATAATATTTCCTTTGATATTGAAAAAGGTGAATTTGTCGTTATCTTAGGTGCAAGTGGTGCAGGCAAATCAACAATTTTAAATATACTAGGTGGAATGGATACCTGTACAAGTGGTGATATCTTAGTTGATGGAGCTGATATTTCTAGTGCTGATGATAAAAAGCTTACTGATTATCGTAGGTTTGATATTGGCTTTGTGTTTCAATTTTATAATTTAGTTCAAAATCTTACTGCTAAGGAAAACGTTGAACTTGCTTTACAAATAAGTAAAGATCCTTTGGATGCTTTTGAAGTATTAAAGATGGTAGGACTAGAAAATAGAATTAATAATTTTCCTAGTCAACTTTCAGGTGGCGAGCAACAACGTGTGGCAATCGCTAGGGCAGTAGCTAAAAATCCAAAACTTTTATTATGTGATGAACCTACTGGTGCTTTAGATTATGTAACGGGTAAACAAGTTTTAAAGGTTTTACAAGACTTGGCTTTTAAAGAAAATATGACCGTAGTTATTGTTACGCATAATAGTGCTTTAAAAGATATGGGCAATAAGATTATTAGAGTTAAGTCAGGACATATAGAGTCTGTCGAAATAAATGAAGAGCCAATGAATATTGAGGACATAGAATATTAATGTTTAGAGTTGATACCATAAGAATGATTAAAAAAACCTATAAGCGCTTTGTTTCGCTTGTTTTAATTGTTCTTATTGGAACCGGCTTTATGATGGGCCTTATGTCTAGTTCTACTATTTTAAGAAATAGTATGGATAGCTATAATGATAAATATAATCTTCAAGATATTCAAATATATTCTAATTATGGTTTTTGTATCGAAGACATAGAAAAAATAAAAGAAACCGAAGGTGTTAAAGATGTCTTTGCGTCAAGATTTGTTGATGTATATGCCAAGGGTGATGATGAAAAAGAAATAGTTGCTAGAGTTGAGGAATTAAATAGAAGTGTTAATAAATATGAAATAGTAGAAGGAAGGGAGCCTCAAAACGCTAATGAGTGTTTATTACTAATAGCTTCTTTAAATAAATCATCTTATAAACTAGGTGAGACAATCAAAGTCTATTTAGATGAAGAAGATAAAATTAATGAATCTTTAAGAAATAGCGAATTTGTAATTGTTGGCTTTGCCCAAAGTCCTGCCTATACTTCAAAGATTTTTGGTACTTCAACACTTAATAGCGCTGATTTAAGCGCTTCAATACTAGTAAATAATGCCAATTTTGTATCTAGTCAATATACAACTATTTATTTAACACTTGATGGTGCAAGTGATGAAATATCTTATACTAAGGAGTATGATTCAGTTGTTTCTTCTTTAAAAGAAAACTTAGAAGAAACAGCCTTTAATCAAGAGTCTTATTATCGTGATATTGTGGTTGAAAAGGCCACAAAGCAATTAGATGAAAATAAGCTAAAATTCGAAGAAGAAAAAGCTGAGGGTCAAAAGAAACTAGATGAGGCTAAAAGACAATTAGATGATGGACACATTGAACTTGTTAGTTATAAAACACAGGTCAATAGTTTAAATACCGCTATTAATTCAATTAATTCTACTATTAAGTCTTATCAAGATACTTTAGATTCTAAAAAAGAAGAACTAGGTGTAAGTGATGAACAAATAAGAAATGAAATAGCTAATTTTGATAATATTGATGCTAAAAAGATTCTTACATATATTGGTGCTGGACTTGATTCAATTATTAATTCTAGTGACAATATTTATGAATTAGCTATACTTCAAAAAGTAATTGATGAGGCCAATGATACTTTAAATACATATCGTAGTAAGCTTGCTTCTTTAAATTATCAAATTAGTGTTGGTGAGAAACAATATGAAGAAGGCCTTAAGGAATATAATGATGGTCTTATTAAGTTTAATGAAGAAATAGAAAAGGCTGAGGCAGAAATTAAAAAGGCTGAACAAACAATCGCTGATTTACCAAGTGCAACTTGGACAATACTTGATAGAGATTCTCATTATAGTTCTTATATGTTTAAGGCTACTATTAAACAAATGAGCGCTATTGGTTATTCTTTTCCTTTGCTTTTCTATTTAGTTGCGGCTTTAGTATGTATGACAACAATGACTCGTTTAGTAGATGAACAAAGGGGTCAGATAGGCATTTTTAGGGCCTTGGGCTACTGCAAAAAACAAGTTATAGGTAAATATGTTACTTATGCTTTTTTGGCCAGTGTTATTGGTTCTATTGTAGGTATTATTGTTGGCCAACTTATTTTCCCTACAGTTATTTATAATGCTTGGAAACTTATGTATTTACTTCCTGATATGAAATTTTCTTATCCAATAAATTATGTAATTATTTGTTTCTTAGCTTTTTCAATTTTGATGATGTATGTAACTTATAGAGTAGTTAAAAAAGATTTAAATGAGGTTCCTTCTGCACTGTTGAGGCCAAAGGCACCAAAGGTCACAAAACAAACCTTTATTGAAAAGATTCCTTTTATTTGGAATAGATTATCTTTTACTTCAAAGATTACAGCAAGAAACCTAATTAGATATAAATCAAGATTTTTTATGACAGTAATTGGTGTTGCTGGCTGTACTGGTCTTTTGGTAGTAGGCTTTGGCATTAAGGATTCGGTTAAAGATGTTGTTGAAATACAATATGGCAATATTTTTAATTATGATTATGAAATCAAACTTGAAAATGATTATCATCTAGATTCTAATGTTGAAGTATTAAAAAGTGATACCAACAATACCATCGTAGTACCTTTTATGTCTTATACTAGTTCAGTTTCAAAAGATAATGAAGAACTAGATGGCATCAATATTGAAGTAATTGATGCGGGTGATGCTTTAGAAATTTTAAATCTTAGAAAAAAAGATAAGAAGACTGTTTTAAATATAAAAAATAATGGTGTTCTAGTTTCCGAAAAATACGCTAAAAATCATAATTTAAAAAAGGGCGATGTAATTACCATTGAAGATAAAAATGGTGTTAAGGTAGAAGTACAAATCGCAGATATTTGTGAAATGTATTTCCAACATTATTTATTTATGTCTAGTGATTATTATGAAATGATAACAGATACTAGCGTTCATAACACTAGTATCGCGATTAAAACCGATGATTTAGATTCTTTAAATAAAGATATTTCAATGTTGCAAGACTATTCAGGCATAAGTGATTTCTTAGCTTTAATTGATCAATTTGAAACCATGATTAAGGCTTTAGATTTCATTATTTTAGTAATTATATTAGCAGCTGGTTCTTTAGCTTTTGTGGTTCTTGTTAATCTAACGCAAGTTAATGTTTCTGAAAGAACAAGAGAAATAGCTACTTTAAAAGTACTAGGCTTTAGAGAAAAAGAAGTAGATTCTTATATATTTAAAGAAATCATGATACTAAGTATCATTGGCGGACTTGTTGGTATGCCTCTTGGTACATTGGAACATCATTTTGTGATGAATGTTATAAATATGGATATGGTTATGTTTGGTATGAATATATCGTTATTTTCTTATTCAATATCTTTTGTGATTACTTTTATATTTACGATAATTGTGCTTTATTCAACTAAAAAGCCTTTAAGACAAATTCAAATGGTTGAGTCACTTAAGTCTGTAGAGTGATTTGTTATTGAAATTGATTTTAATCCTTGTAAAATAGTTATTGTCGTTAAACGATCGAGAGTAGCGGCTACCTCTCGTTAACTAAAATAAGGAGATTATATTTAATGAATTTGAAAACTTTTACTAAAGTGGCAATGATTGGAGCTATTTATACAGTATTAACACTTGCCTTAGCGCCAATATCTTATGGGAATATGCAAGTAAGAATTTCTGAAAGCTTAACTATGTTACCACTTATTTATGCACCAAGTATTTATGGTGTTACATTAGGCTGTTTTTTAAGCAATTTAATTGGGGCAATTATAGGCGTTAATCCAACAGGCTATATTGACGCCATTGTTGGTACACTTGCCACTTTTTTAGCTGCTTATTTCACATATAAGACAAAAGATATAAAGATAAAAAATGTTCCTGTTTTGGCAATGTTTATGCCTGTTATTTTTAATTTTATCTTTGTAGGGGCAGAACTTGCTTATTTATTTATGCCAGATAATTTTTTACTAGGAATGCTTATTAATGGTTCTTGGGTTGGCTTAGGTGAAATAATTGCGGTAATACTAGGCTTTTTCTTAGTAAGAGCTTTAGCTAAAACTGAAATATTTAAAAAATAAAAAAAGTCAAGAATGTTATTTATTTAAATAATTGTTAGAATTATTTAGCGAGGTATTTATATGGATTTAATAAATTATGTTGCATCTAGTTTAAATGTTAAAGATAATCAAGTTAAGGCCGCATTGGATTTACTTGAACAAGGTGCTACAGTTCCTTTTATCGCAAGATATAGAAAAGAAGTAACTGGTAATCTTGATGAGGAACAAATTTTTGCGATTGAAAAGGAATATCAATATCAACAAAATCTTGAAGAAAGAAAACAAGATGTTTTAAGAATAATTGAAACTCAAGGCAAGTTAACAGAAGAAATAAAGAATGCTGTTTTAGCTTGTACAAAGCTTAAAGAAGTAGAGGATATTTATCGTCCTTATAAACAAAAGAAGAAGACAAGAGCTTCTGAAGCTATCAGAAAAGGATTAGAGCCTTTATGTAACTTTATGTTAGGCTTTCCTTATAAAGGTAATATTGAACAAGAAGCTAGTAAGTATTTAAATGATGAAGTAAAAACTGTTGAAGAAGCCATTCAGGGGGCAAAGGATATTATTGCTGAAAAAGTAAGTGATGATCTAAAGTTTAGAGAAAAGATTACTGATTCTTTAAATAATTATTCTTTCATTGTTTGTAAAGTTAAAAAAGATGCTAAAGATGAAAAGAAAGTTTATCAAAAATACTATGATTATAAAGAAAAACTAAAATATATTGAAGATCATCGTATTATGGCTATTAATAGAGCTGTTAAAGAAAAAGTTATTACTATTTCTTTTGAATATGATAAAGAATATCTATATAAGTATTGTTATAGAGGATTATCAAAAGATAGAGATTCAATATGTAGTGATATTGTATATGATGCGGTTGTTGATGGTTTAGATAGATTAGCTTTACCAAGTGTAGAAAATGAAGTATGGTCTTTTTTATTTGAAAGAGCTTCTAATAAATCAATTGAAGTATTTGCGGATAATCTAGAGCATCTATTATTACAAGCTCCAGTAAAAGTTAATTGTATTATGGGCTTTGACCCAGCTTTTAGAACGGGTTGTAAGTTAGCGGTTCTTGATTCAACAGGTAAACTTTTACATATTGATAAGATATTTCCCCATGAACCAGTTAAAAAAGTTAAAGAAGCTGAAAGCGTTATGCTAAGGCTTATAAAAGAATATAATGTTAATCTAATCGCTATTGGCAATGGCACAGCTAGTAGAGAATCAGAAAGCTTTGTGGCTGATGTAGTTAGAAACAATAACTTAGATGTTAAATATACATTAGTATCTGAAGCTGGTGCTTCGGTTTATTCAGCAAGCGAAAACGCAAGAAGTGAATTTCCTGATTTACATGTTGAAGAAAGAAGTGCTGTATCAATCGCTAGAAGAGTACTAGATCCTTTAGCGGAACTTATCAAGATTGATCCAAAATCAATTGGTGTAGGTCAATATCAACATGATTTACCAGCTAAACAATTAGATGAGAAGTTAGATTTTACTGTTTTAAAGACTGTTAATAGAGTAGGTGTTGATATTAATACAGCATCTAAAGAATTACTTGAACATGTATCAGGTTTAAATAAGTCTAGTGCTAATGAGATTGTTAATTATCGTAATACTAATGGCTTATTTAATTCAAGAAGTGAAATTAAAAAGGTTAATAAGATTGGCGCAAAAGCCTTTGAACAAGCTGCTGGTTTCTTAAGAATCAAAGATGGCAAAGAAGCATTGGATGTTACTTCTATTCACCCAGAGAGTTATAAATTAGCTAAGGCTATCTTAAAGAAATATCCTGATTTAAAGTTAGGTTCAAAAGAGTTAAAAGAAGCTTTAG
>CAVGFC010000055.1:0-8651 GCA_963628775.1 Acutalibacteraceae bacterium | reverse complement strand
ATTTCTTCAAGTTCTTCTTCAGAATAAGTAGGCTTTACATCATCATCGTATTCCTTCTTTTCTAAATCCTCACCTCTAAGTCTTCTATCTTCATCATCTTTTTTCTTACGCTTCTTAGTAACTTTTTCTTCCTTCTTAGAAGCATCAGCGAAATCTTCAAACTTAGAAACATAATCAGTATGAGGAACTAACTTCTTGCTAGGCTTTACCTTCTTTTCTTCTGAAATTTCTGGGTTCGAATCTACTTCTGGGTTCGAATCTATAGTTGTAGGTTCCTGCTTTTCTTTTTCTTCTAAAGACTCTTGGTTTGGAATATCTTCGATTGTTACCTCAACTGGAGCTTCTTCAAATTCATCAAAGACATCTTCATCTTCAATTTCAACATTATTAGTATCACTTTCAGCCTTGCGCTTAGCAACTTCTTCTTGATGAGCTAAGAATTCTTTTTGAGCTTTTTCTTTCTTAATTCTTAATTGTTCATCTTTAAAGATTGCCTCTTCAGCTTCAATATCAACGCCAGCAGCTCTAACATCGCTTTCAGTCTTGATATCAATCTTACGATTAGTTAACTTATAAGCAAGCTTAACATTTTTACCCTTCTTACCAATGGCGATTGATAACTTATCATCATCAACTACTACGCATAATGGCTTTTGGTTACGCTTTTCAAGCTTTTCCATTTCTTCAGGAGTTAAACTTGGATCAATTTTTTCATTTGAATAGAAACAAGCCTTGATTTCAGCTGGAGCTAAAGCATTCTTAACAAGTTCACCAATATCATCATTCCACTCAAAGACATCAATCTTTTCGCCCTTTACTTCACCAATTACAGCTTGAACTCTTGTACCTCTTGGACCTATGCAAGAACCAATAGCGTCTACATCTTCATTACGAGAATAAACAGCCATCTTAGTTCTCTCGCCTGCTTCTCTAGCGATTGCCTTGATTTCAACAAGACCTTGTTGAATTTCTGGTACTTCTTTTTCAAATAATCTTTCAACAAACTTTGCATCAGCTCTACTTAAGACAACTTGAGAACCCTTTGAATTCTTAGAAACCTCTTTGATAATAGCCTTAATAGGATTTCCTTCTTTATATACTTCATTAGGAATTTGGTCATTCTTAAGAAGAATACCGATAGTATTTTTAATATCAACTAAGACAAACTTTTCCTCAACAGTCTTGATGATACCAGAAATTAAATCATATTCCTTATCCTTGTATTCATCATAAACTCTTTGTTTATCAAATTCCTTTGTCTTTTGTTTAAGCATTTGCTTAGCAACATTGATTGAAGTTCTGCTGATTTCACTAAAGTTAATTTCTTCTTCAATAACTTCGCCAATTTTTACATCAGGTTTAATTTTAACAGCCTCGCTATATAAGATATCTAATGTATCATCAAAAGTATCAGAATCATCATCAACAACCAATAATTCATGATAAGCTTGAATTCCCTTACTATCAATTTCAACTCTTACCTTTGCGGCAGGAGCATCAACATGATTTTGATAAGTCTTTACTATTGCTTCCTTAAGTGTCTCAATAACAAACTCAGCAGGAATCTTACGATCTTCTTCAAATAGTCTCATTCCCTCTAAGAAATTCTTGTTATTTTTTAAATTAACGCCATTCATAATTATTCCTCTCCTTTAAAATTTAACGGCATAACGCACATATTTGACATCACTATAATTAACCTTAACCATCTTAGTGATGTTTTTATCTTTGGTTTTTAAAGTTAAAATGCTTCCATCAAAGCTTTCAAGATCGCCATATACTTTTAGTTCTTTTGTTTTGACATAAATATAAGAACCAACAGCGTCTTTTAGCTCATCTTCACTTTTAATTTCTTTTTCAATTCCCACAGTTGAAACATCCAACATATATTCATCCATATCACCATCATATAAGTCCATGATTTGCGATACTTTATTGGACAATTCCTCAATTTGATTCATATCCATTTTGGCATCAATTACTACATGTAAGATATGTTCTCTTTTTTCATAGTAACAATCATATAGTTTGTAGCCCAAACTCAATAAATCATTGCCTAGCTTTTCTTTTAATTCCTTAATTTCCATAAAAACCTCTAAACAATAAATTAAGCAGAGATTTCTCTCTGCTTATCGATAATTAGTATAACTAAAATCCAAACTAAATACAAGCTATTTTATAAACATCACCAGTAAGGTATGAAGTATAAAAAGCACTAAGGAAATAATGACAAAGATATTTGAAAGAAACATCAAAGACACTTTCTCGTTGGCCTTAGAATTTTTAACTGAAACCAACTTATAATGCTTAGTAATTACTAGTATGATTGCCGCTACAATTACTGCAGCTATGATAATAATTGAAATATAAGAATTCTCTTCAGGTATTAAAGCTAATAAACACAAAAAACCATTAGCTAAAATATGAGTAATAATTGAAGGCCAAATAGAGCGATAATTAAGCACCATCTTCCCTAATAAATAACCCATCAACAAACTTGGAAACATTTCACTTATAGAGCCATGTGCTAAGGCATAAATGATAGAAGTCATAATAAGCGCAAAAAATCTACCATACTTACTTAGACAATTTAAAAGTACACCCCTAAAGGCATATTCTTCTAGAATTGGGGAAATCACAATATAAATAAGCAAATAAAGAACATTACCATTTAAAGTATCATTAAAAGTAACACCGATATCAGATACTATGCTTCCTTGAAAACCAATAAGTTCAAAAATAATGGTATTAAGATATAAAGCTGCAGCCACAAAACCAAAGTAAGTAACAAAATTAATTAAATAATCTCTTATATCAATTTGTGGCCTATTTTTAAACTTTACAAGCTTAATACCAAAAGCCTTTCTTAACGCAAAAAAAGGAAAAATTGATCCAGAAATTAAACAAATTAGACAAGTAATCAAGAAAGTATTTTTATTATTTAAATAAGAAATCACTTCTAAAGCAGCTAATTGCTTAAGACCATAAGGAATATATAAAACTAAAAGTGCATAAACAATAAGCACCAGACCAACACTTGTAAATTGTTTCTGGGCATATTGTATCGTAACTGTTTTTTTATTAGTCATGCAATGATTATATACCAATATTGAATTATAATAGAAACATGATTTTAGTAAGCGAAATTAAATTAGAATTAAATCAAGACGAAAAAGAACTTGAAAATATCTTATTAAAAAAACTAAGAATAAACAAAAAAGACCTTATTAGTTTTAAAGTATATAAAAGAAGTATTGACGCTAGAAAAGAAGCTGTCTATAAATATCAATTACTTGTTGAATGTAAAAATGAAAACAAATTATTAAAAATAAAAAACGTCAGCAAGTTCAATAAAGTTGACATCAGTGTTAAGCATATAAATAGTGATATTAGGCCAATAATAGTAGGATATGGACCAAGTGGTATCTTTACTGCCTATAGACTAGTTGAAGCAGGACTTAAACCCATTATTATTGAAAAAGGTAAAAGAATAGAAGAAAGAGTAAAAGATGTTGAAGACTTCTTTAAAAATGGAACATTAAATCCAAACAGTAATGTTCAATTTGGTGAAGGAGGTGCTGGAACCTTTTCTGACGCTAAATTAACCACACGTATTAAAGATCCCTTTGTAGAGTATATCCTTGATGTCTTTATAAATTTTGGAGCATCAGAATCTATTAAATATACTCCCCATGCTCATATTGGTACTGATTGTATTAGAGAAATAATTAAAAAGATAACTGATTACTTAATGTCAAAAGGAGCCACTTTCTTTTTTGAAGAAGAATTAGAAGAACTTATCTTAAATGATAATCATGAAGTAATTGGCATAAAAACCAATAAACAAGAAATACTTTCTTCTATATGTATATTAGCCATAGGACACAGTAGCTATAAAACACTTAAACAATTAGATAAACAAGGTGTAAATATTGTTCCTAAAGATATTTCAATTGGCTTTAGAGTAGAGCATCCTCAAAGCTTAATTGACAATAATCAAAAAGGAGATGGCACACACCCGTGTGAATATTTCTTAAGATATAAAGATGAAAAAGGTGTCTACTCATTTTGTATGTGTCCAGGTGGCCTAGTAATACCTGCCACTAGTGATTTAAATTCAATTGTTACTAATGGTATGTCTTATGCTGCTAGAAATTCAGGTATCGCCAATTCCGCTATATTAATACAAGTAAATAAAGATGAATACCCAAGTGGTAATCTAGGGGGATTTGAATATATAAAACACTATGAAGAAAAAGCTTATAATTATTCAAATTCTTATAAGGCCCTTTCTTCAAATATTAAAGATTTCATCAACAACACAAGTAATGAGCTAATATTTGAATCTACTTATCCATTGGGTACAACTTTATGTGACTACAACAAGTTCTTTAATGAAAAAGATGTTCAAATACTTAAAAACGCATTAATCTATTTCGATAGTAAAATACCTGGCTTTATTGATAAAGGCATTATGGTAGGACCTGAAACTAGAAGTAGTTGCCCTATTAGAATTGTAAGAGATACTTCTTTACAATCAATCAATACTTATGGTCTATATCCAAGTGGTGAAGGAGCAGGATATGGTGGTGGCATTATGTCTTGTGCACTAGATGGCATAAAAGTAGCCAATAAAGTTCTTGAAAACTTAACACACAATTCACTTTAATTTCACATTTAACTTCCTATAATGATAGATGTAAATGGAGGTAAATTATATGAAACTTGGATTTAAACAAATTATTATTATATTCTTAGTTGCTTTATTGGGTGGCGCTTGTGGCACTTATGGTATCTATGAATTAACTTATAAAACAGTTGATACTAATAGCTCTAGTAATACTTCTTCTATTACAAGCGAAGTTCAATATACAAATAATGAAACTGGTGTTTATGAAAAAGTAATCGCTAAAGCTCTTGATAGCGTAGTTGAAATAACCAGTAAATCAGAAGGTCAAAGTTCCTTCTTTGGTCAAAGTTATTCTTCAACATCTTTAGGATCTGGTGTAATCATTTCTGAAGATGGTTACATCGTTACTAACAATCACGTTGTTGAATCCGCAACCGATGTATCAGTTAGCTTAAGCAATGGTGAAACCTATGATGCTACAATCATTGGAACTGATGCCAAAACTGATTTAGCCTTATTAAAGATTGAAGCAAGTGGCCTATCTTATTCTAAGCTTGTTGATTCTGATACCTTAAATCTAGGACAAGAAGTTGTCGCAATTGGTAATTCCCTTGGTAAGGGTACAAGTAGTACAAATGGTATTATCTCAGCTTTAAATAGAGAAGTTACAATCAATAACTATACAATGGATTTAATTCAAACAAATGCATCTGTTAACTCTGGTAACTCTGGTGGTGGCCTATTTGACTTAAATGGTAACCTAGTTGGTATTGTAAATGCTAAGATATCTTCAAGCGCTTCTTCTAGTAGCAGTAATGCCACTGTTGAAGGTATGGGTTACGCTATTCCCGCAAATACTGTAAGCACTATTGTTGAACAACTTAAAAATAATGGTTATGTAAAAGATCGTGCAACCTTAGGTGTTAAAATTATCACTGATTCAAGTTATCTAGAATACTATGGTGTAACCAATTCTGGTGCCTTGGTTGGTGAAGTTGTTGAAAATGGTGCAGCCCAAAAGGCAGGAATCAAAGCAGGTGACTTAATTATCGCTATCGATGAGACAAAGGTAAGTTCCTTCTCTGATTTATCTAAACAATTAGATAATTATCAAATCGGTGATAAAATCACCATCACTGTTTCAAGAGACAATCAAATAAAGGACTTTGAAGTAACTCTTGAAGAAAGTGTTGTCGAAACCGAAACTGAATCTAAATAGATATTAAGCTTAGCTAAAACTAAGCTTTTTATTTTGGCAAATCATTATCACTCTATAAATTGAATTATTTAGTTAATAATGTTATAAATATATTAGCACTCAGAATATATGAGTGCTAAAGGAGTAATATATGGCAGTTAAACAATTTAAAACAGAGTCTAAAAGACTATTAGATTTGATGGCTAATTCCATCTATACAAATACAGATATTTTCTTAAGAGAAATCATCTCTAATGCCTCAGATGCGATTGATAAAAAATATTATTTATCATTAACCGATACTAGCGTTTCAAGTGATAATCTAAAGATTAAAGTAACTTGTGATAAAAAAGCTAGAACCATTACTATTAGCGATAATGGTATTGGTATGTCTAAGGAAGATTTAGAAAATAATCTAGGTACTATCGCTAAATCAGGTTCCTTAGAATTTAAAGAAAACTTGGATGAAAAAGAAAAAGTAGATATTATTGGCCAATTTGGTGTTGGTTTCTATAGTGCCTTCATGGTAGCTGATAAGATTGAAGTTGATTCTTTAAAAGTAAATGAAGAAAAAGCCTATACATGGATTGGTACCATGGATGGCTATGAAGTAAAGCCTTCTAAGAAAGAAGATATCGGTACTGTAATTACTTTATATGTAAAAGAGAATACTAAGGAAAAGAAATATGATGATTATCTAGATTCTAATAATCTACAGATGTTAATCAAGAAATATTCTGATTTCATTAGATATCCAATCGTCATGGATGTTGAAGTAACTAAGGAAGATAAAACCGAAATTGAAGAAAAGACTATTAACTCTATGACACCTATTTGGAAAAAGCCAAAGAAGGATATCAAAGAAGAAGACTATAATGAATTTTATTCCTTGACTTACTATGATTTTGAAAAGCCTTTAAAGACTCTTCATTACAAAGTTGAAGGAAATACTTCTTATAGTGCCTTACTTTATATTCCAAGTGTTAGACCATTTAATTATTATTCTTCAGACTATAAAGTTGGCTTAAAGCTATATTCTAAGGGCGTCTTTATTAAAGATGAAGCTAAGGAACTAGTAAGTGATCACTTTAGATTTGTAAGAGGTATTATTGATAGCGATGATTTATCTTTAAATATTTCAAGAGAAATATTACAAGAAAACTATCAAATGTCAGCCTTAAAGAAATCAATTGATAAAAAGATTAAGTCAGCTCTAGTTAAGATGCTAGAAAACGAAAGAGAAACTTATGAAAAGTTCTTTGAACAATTTGGTACTCAACTTAAATATGGCACTTATGATAACTATGGTATGAATAAAGATGAGCTTATTGATTTATTAATCTTTAAGTCAAGCAAGGATGATAAGTATACTACTTTAAAAGAATATGTAGAGCGTATGAAAGAAGACCAAAAAGATATCTACTACGCTACTGGTGATTCTATTGAAGCTATTAAAGAACTTCCTCAACTTGAAAAAGTATTGTCTAAGGGCTATGAAGTATTATACTTTACTGATAATGTTGATGAATTTATGGCTAGCATCGTAAATAGTTATAATGATAAACCATTTAAGTCTTTATTAAAGGGTGATTTAGATTTAGATAGCCAAGAAGAAAAAGATGAAGTTAAGAAGAAAAGTGATGACAACAAGGACTTGCTAGAAGCTATTAAAAATGATTTAAAAGATAAGGTAAGCGATGTTAAGTTATCAACAAGACTTACCTCTTCTCCTGTGTGTCTTGTTTCTGATGATGGTATCTCATTTGGCATGGAAAAAACCTTGAACGCCATGAATCAAGGAAGTGTTAAGGCTAATAAGATATTAGAAATCAATCCAGATCATGAACTATTCAAGGCTTTAGCTAGCGTTTATGAAACAAATAAAGACATCAGTGAATACGCTAATTTGTTATATGATCAATCATTACTCATTGCCGGACTACAAATTGAAGATCCGCTATTATTCACAAAGCGTATTTCGGATTTAATGTTAAAAGCTCTACAAAGCAAATAAGAAATCTTTAATTAATTTAGCTAATCTATTACTTGATTTATTAGCTACTTCAAGCACTTCCTTATGGGAGTGCTTTTTATTAGCGATGCCAGTAGCCATATTAGTAATGCAAGATATACCAAGTACTTCCATGCCCATATAATTAGCCACAATAGTTTCTGGAACTGTTGACATACCAACTGCGTCAGCACCCATTACTTTAAAGGCCCTAATTTCAGCAGCTGTTTCATAAGTTGGACCATTAAAATAAGCATAGACACCCTCTTTTAAATCACCATCACTTACTTCTTTTAATTTTTCAATTAATTTCTTACTATAAGGTTCAGACATATCAGGGAATCTAGGCCCAAATTCTTCATTGTTGTCACCAATTAAAGGATTTATGCCCAATAGATTAATAAAGTCGCTAATGATCATTAAATCACCTGGCTTAAAGTCTTCATTAATACCGCCGCAAGCATTTGTGATAATCAACTTTTTAACACCCAATAGCTTTAATACATAGATGGGATAAACAACTGGATCAAAGCCTCTTCCTTCATAATAATGACATCTCCCCTGCATTATCACTACATCTAAATTATTAACTTTACCAAAAACCAAATTGCCTTCATGTCCTGCTACACTAGAAGTAGGAAAATGAGGTATATCTTTATAGTTAATTACTTTCTTGTCTTGTAAGGCATTTACCACCTCTCCTAGTCCAGATCCTAGTATTATTGCCACATCAGCCTTATGATTTTTTAAATAATTGTAAGACTCTTTAATATGTTCAAAATTCATATTTTTCTCCTTTTAAAATTATTATA
>CAVGFC010000054.1:0-4614 GCA_963628775.1 Acutalibacteraceae bacterium | reverse complement strand
TTAATATGTTATATTTCAAGTAGTTAATATATCAACATTTTAAGGAGGTAGTTTGTGAACATTATTACCTATGATCAAAAATATGATAATCAAGTGGTAGATTTATGGAACAAAACTTGCACATTTGATGCCTTAGACATCCATAAATTTCGAAAACAAGCATTATTAGATGATAATTTTGATCCTTCTTTAGCTTTTATTGCCTTAGAAAATGATGAAGTAGTTGGTTTTACTTATGGAACAAAAAGAAAATTTCCTTATCTAGAAAGAGGGCTTGAACCAGACAGAGGCTGGATAAATGTTCTATTTGTAGACAAAAGCTATTGGCATAAAGGAATTGGAAAAGCTCTTTTAGAAAAGATTGAATCATCTCTAAAAGAATTAGGATGCAAAAATATTACTCTTGGTGCATACTCGCCTAATTATTTCTTTTGGGGAGTAGATAAAGTCAACTATAAAGAAGCAGCTAATTTCTTTGAAAAATATGGTTATCATGAAATTGATACACATTATTCGATGGGCAGAAATCTTCATGGATTTCAAATAGAAGAAAAAATATTAGAAAAAAAGAAAGTTCTAGAAGAAAAAGGTTATCAATTCAAAAACTTTACTTACAATTACGCTATTGAATTACTAGAATTTCTAAAAAAAGAATTTGGTGGTGGCTGGAAAAGAAACGCTCTAATATCTATGCAAGAAGATCAAGCCCAAGATAGGATTGTAATAGTTATTGATCCAAAAGGAAAAATATGTGGTTGTTGTATGCGTGCTATTGATGATAATCCTATGCGATTTGGCCCAATCGGTATTGCTGAAAGCAAACGTAATGAAGGAATTGGTAGTGTTTTATTACAAGTGCAATTGTTTGAAATGGCCAAAAAAGGAATCTATCGCATGTACTTTGTTACAACCGATGAACCTGGCAAACGCTATTATGAGAGAAATGGCTTAGAAGTTATTCGTACTACAACAGTTTATAAAAAGGAACTTATATAAACGTTAAATTTTGATTAGCCATGAGTATATGATTTTCGCTCACATTAACTAATAATGAGTATTAGAATTTCGTTTATTTATCAGATTTGTTTAACTAAGCATTCTTTAAAAATTACTGATTTATCTAAAACTTTTAAATAAAATACGATAATTGCCTACAATGTAGTAAAGTGGTTAAAACCTTTTAAAATAAGGACTTTAACCATTTTTTATTATCTCTAGCTGTTAAACAAAACATAGTGAAGTTATATTGAAGTAACTTCAATACAAATCATATTTCTATAAATAAGATATAATCTTACAAGAGGTAGACAAATGAAAAATGTTAAAGTTGTAGCTGCACTAATGTTACATGAAAATAAAGTATTGATTGCTGCTAGAAAAAAAGGTGAATTTGAAGGACTATGGGAATTCCCTGGTGGCAAAATAGAAGCGGGAGAAAGTCCTGAACAAGCATTAAAAAGAGAAATACAAGAAGAAATGGAAATTGAAATCTCTGTTGACTCATTTTTAATGACCAGAGAATATGACTATCCTACATTTCATTTATCAATGGATTGCTTCTTATGCACACCATTAAGCAACCATATTCATTTAAACGATCACTTAGGATATAAATGGATAGAAATTAAAAAAGATCCTTCTATCAACTGGGTACCAGCCGATGAAGAAATCTTTAATAAACTAATTAGTCATCAACAATCTTTGTAGTTAAATAGTTATAAACACTATCCTTACAAGGAGTATCAAGTATGTAAGTTATTCTTACATTCTTTTTTTCTTTAACCTCAATTGCCTCACTATATTCAATTTCACCTAAGTAATAAAAATCAGTTTCACCTTTCACCTTATTAACAAACAAATGAACTCTTAAACCATTTTCATATTGCGACTTTAGTCTAATTATCTCAGGAGAAGATAAACTTCTATCATTCTTAGATATACAAATTATTTTCTTTGGATCAATAAATTCATCCTCATACATTAATTCAGCTTTGGTGATTTCGATATCTTTGTTGTAAGTAACATAAACCGCCATTGTATTAGAAACTCCATCATACTTATAGCCGCCTATATTTAGACCATTTTCATTTTGATTCCAATTCAATAATCGACAAACATCTTTTCTTGTATAACGATTATATAAAACCAAATCAGTATCTCTATAAGTATTAGAGTATTTCTTTTTATTTACTTGCTTTGCATAATTAATGATTTTATTAATTTCCAAAACAAATAACTTATTACTTAAACATTTTTTAAACGCTTCACTTACACTTCCATCGTTTTCTAGTATTTTTTTATTGTTATAACGCCCTCTTTCACTTTGTTGCATAAAAGAAGCATTTAAATACTTTTTAACACATATATCCTTTGCATCATCCTTAAACATAATCGGCTTATCATTAACGATATCTTCAATAACATTAATTTCAGCAATTCTTTTACCATTACCAAATTCACAAGATATGTATCTTAAATAATCAAGTTCATCAGCATTAAAACTTATCTTAAATTCATCGTCATATTTCTTTAAGAAAGCGTAATAGCACCTAAAGTCTTTATTCTCAAAAAGTAAATTCAAATCAAAAGTATCATATTTAAGAAAATCATCATAATCAGGAACTCTACCAAGCATATCCTTTAGTTTGAAATATTCTTGCTTCAAAACTTCTATTGAAGAAATCTTAGTTGTAGCATTTATCTGTTTAAATATTTTTTCCTTGACCACCTCATCAAACTCAACTGTGGCAACTCCTGGAATAGAAACATCAACCTCATTCATAAAACGACGATAATTTTCCTTTTGATAAGACTTGTCACCCGATAAAGCGATAGGAATCAAATAATTCTTATCATAGTTGGCAATAAAATCTAAAACAACAACATATTTCTTATTATCAGTCTTTCTTAGGCCTCTACCAAGCTGTTGAACAAAGACAATAGCTGATTTGGTTGGTCTTAACATAATGATTTGATTAACACTTGGAATATCAACGCCTTCATTTAAAACATCAACCGAAATAAGATAATCAAGTGAATTAGCATCATCGCACTCGAGTAATTCTATTTTTCTTTCTCTTTCTTCTTCTTTATCATCGCCACTTAAAACAGCTGTTTTCCAACCCCTTTGATTAAATAAAAGCGATAATTGTTTAGCCTCTTCTACTCTACTAACAAATATTAAGCCCCTTACTCTATCACCTGAAAAACCATAGTAATTAGCCTTATCCATTACTAGTTTCACTCTTTCCTCATTTACGAGCTTATTAAAATCAGAAAGATCTTTAACTTCTTCGTTGATTGTAAAATCATTTATACCAAAATAATGGAAAGGACATAATAAATTATATTCAAGCGCATCATTTAATCTAATCTCATAAGCGATATTATGATCATAAAAACTAAAAATATTATCGCCATCCATTCTTTCAGGTGTAGCGGTCATGCCAAGTAAAAACCTAGGCTTAAAATAATTTAAAACCTTCTTATAAGTTTCACCACTTGTATGATGAGCCTCATCTACTACAATATAATCAAACTCATCTTCTTTAAATGAAGAAAGATTATTATCCTTAGCCAATGTTTGAATAGAAGCAAATATCAGCCTAGCATTATTATCCTTATTTATTCCCTTATAAATTGTAGAAGATATATCTCCAAAGATTGTCTTAAAAGACTTTCTAGCATCCGTTAATAACTTTCCCCTATGAGCTATAAATAATAACTTTTTAGGCTTAAAATTATAAGCATCAAATGCGCTTAAATAAGTCTTACCAGTACCAGTAGCTGAAATAAGTAAGGCCTTATTCTCACCATTTTTCCTAAGACACTCCAAATTATACAATGCTTCCTTTTGCATCAAATTAGGCACAGGCGTACTTTCATCTTTTATAAATTCATTTCCACCTTCAATAAACTTCTTACTTACTTCATATTTCTTGGCATAATCATCTATCCAATCCTTAGTTAAATTTATTGTTTCTTTGTCCCACTCATTATTAAATTCATCGATTATCTCTTTAATAAAAGTGCCATCTAAATAAGAACTTGTTAAAACATTCCACTCGGTATTTTTCTTTAAAGCATTGGCTGTTAAATTAGAACTACCAATCAAAACCTTATATTCGTTATCTTTTTTAAAGATATACCCCTTAGCATGAAAGTTTTCCTTACTATAAATTTTTATCTCAATATTTTTATCTTTTAACTTTAATAACTCTCTAAATGTTTTAGGACTATTAAAAGCCAAATAATCAGAAGTAATTATCTTACCCTTACAATTACATTCTTCAATTGTATGCTTAAGCATTATTAAACCATCATCAGTAATAAAAGCTACATTGAAATAAAATTCATCACAATTTCTTAGTTGCTTACAAATAGTACTATAAACATTTGTTTCATATTCTCTATTAACAACAAGCTTAGCGCCATATTGACCAGTAACATTATCTTCGCCACCTAAAAAACTCGCTAAAACATCTCTAGTAATTTGTTTCTTAAGCTCTAGTGCTTTTTCATCCATTGTTTAAATTATACCAGACTTGCTAAAATAGATTAGGTGATGAAAATGAAAAGAAAGAAAATATTAATTATCTATACAGGTGGAACAAT
>CAVGFC010000053.1:0-5947 GCA_963628775.1 Acutalibacteraceae bacterium | reverse complement strand
AAATTGTTTTGAGCCTTATTTAATTCATTTTTTATTAAATAAGATAAAATATACAGTATGGCAAATGACAATATAGTTATAAAAGGCGCTAGAGTAAACAATCTTAAAAACGTAGATATTACTCTGCCAAGAAATAAGTTGATTGTGATGACTGGTTTATCAGGTTCTGGTAAGACATCTTTGGCTTTTGATACTATCTATGCAGAGGGACAAAGAAGATATGTTGAGTCTTTAAGTTCTTATGCTAGGCAATTTTTAGGAGGAATTGAAAAGCCTGATGTTGATTTAATTGAGGGTCTATCTCCTTCTATTGCGATAGATCAAAAAACTACTAGTAATAATCCACGTTCTACTGTTGGTACAATTACTGAAATATATGATTATTTAAGGCTTTTATATGCAAGATGTGGAACAGCATATTGTCCAAGTCACAATGTTCCTATTAAGGCTATGTCTATTGAAAAGATGATTGAAAGAATTATGTCATATGAGCTCAATAGCAAGATTGAAATATTAGCTAATGTGGTTACTAATCGTAAGGGTACTTTCAAGGATTATTTTGATAAATTAAAAAATGATGGTTTTTTAAGAGTTTATGTTGATGGTGATTTAAAGACCTTAGATGAGACAATTGAACTTGATAAGAATAAAAGACATGACATTGATGTTGTCGTAGATAGAATTGTTGTAAAAGAGAACATCAATACAAGATTAAGCGATTCTTTAGAATTAGCGCTTAAATTAAGTGATGGTACTTGCGTTATTAAATGTGGAGATAACAAAGAACTTCTTTCTAGCAATTTCGCATGTCCTGAATGTGGTTTTACTGTGCCAAAGTTAGAGCCAAGACTATTTTCTTTTAATTCACCACTTGGTGCTTGTGATTTATGTAAGGGACTTGGTGTTACAACAGAGGTTGATGTTGATTATTTAATGCCTGATAAATCATTAAGTATTAATGAAGGCGGTATTAGGTATTATAAGAATATTGTTAATACTAGTAATATTGAGTGGCAAAATTTTAATGCTTTGCTTAAGCATTACAAGATTTCTTTAGATAAGCCCTTGAATAAGATGACAAAAAAAGAGATGGATATCATTTTATATGGTTCTGATGAGCCTATTAAATTTGAAATCTTATCTAGCGGTGGCAATAAGTATTCTAAGAATCAATTCATTGAAGGTGTTAAGACTTTAATTGAAAGAAGATATGAAGAGACTACTAGTAAGATGTCTAAGGAATGGTATTACTCATATATGGTAGAGTCTACTTGTCCTAAGTGTAAGGGGGCAAGATTAAATGATAAGGTTTTAGCGGTTAAGATTAATAATAAAAATATCTATGAGTTTACGCAAATGTCTATTATTGAGGCACGAGACTTTTTAAATGATTTGGCTTTAAGTAAATCACAAATGGAAATCGCAAGGCTTTTATTAGTTGAACTTAAATCACGTTTAAATTTCTTGGTTGATGTAGGTCTTGATTATTTAACCCTTGATAGAATTGCGGGTAGCTTATCAGGTGGTGAGGCTCAACGTATTCGTTTAGCAACCCAAATTGGTTCTACTCTAACAGGCGTTTTATATGTTTTAGATGAACCTTCTATTGGTTTGCATCAAAGGGATAATGGCAAGTTAATTAAAACTCTTAAAAAGATGAGAGATTTAGGTAATACCGTAATTGTGGTTGAACATGATGAAGAAACCATGATGGAGTCTGATTATATTGTGGATGTAGGACCAGGAGCTGGTAAAGATGGCGGTGAGATTGTTTTCTTTGGTACACCTAAGGAAATACTTGAGTCTGATAAGTCTTTAACTGGTATGTATCTAAGTGGCAAAAAGAAGATTGAGGTTCCTTGCCTTAGAAGAAAAGGTAATGGCAAGGCCGTTAAGGTAATTGGAGCAAGTGAACATAATTTAAAGAATATAGATGTATCTTTCCCACTTGGCAAATTTATTTGTGTAACTGGTGTTAGTGGTTCAGGTAAGTCAACACTTGTTAATGAGATTTTAACCAAGGGAGTTCAAAAGAATTTAAATAGAGTGCGTATTAAGCCAGGTCTTCATAAAAAGATAACAGGTTTAAATAATATCGATAAGATAGTTGCGATATCTCAAGATCCAATTGGTAGAACACCGCGTTCTAATCCTGCTACTTATACTGGTGTCTTTGATGATATAAGAGACTTGTTTGCCTCATGTCCTGATGCTAAGGAAAGAGGTTATGACAAGGGCAGGTTTTCTTTTAATGTGCCAGGAGGGAGATGTGAAACCTGTCAAGGTGATGGTGTCAAGAAAATAAGCATGTTATTTGTGCCAGATGTTTATGTAGAATGTGAACAGTGTCATGGAAAGCGTTATAATAGCGAGACACTTGAGGTACGTTATAAGGGTAAGAATATCTATGATGTTTTAAAGATGTCGGTAAAAGAAGCACTTGAGTTTTTTAAGAATCATCCAAAGATTAAAAATAAATTACAGACTTTATATGATGTGGGACTTGGCTATATTGAGCTTGGACAAAGCGCTACTACTTTATCAGGTGGTGAGGCTCAAAGAGTAAAGCTAGCTAGTGAGCTTTCTAAAAAGCCGACAGGTAAGACTTTATATGTTTTAGATGAGCCAACAACAGGTTTACATATGGATGATGTTTCTAAGTTAATTAAGATAATTAATCGTATTGTTGATAATGG
The DNA here is from genome assembly GCA_963628775.1 of Acutalibacteraceae bacterium. Lineage (GTDB taxonomy): Bacteria > Bacillota_I > Bacilli_A > Erysipelotrichales > Erysipelotrichaceae > Colivicinus. The sequence continues at coordinate 3,251 of CAVGFC010000053.1, read as the reverse complement.
CGATACAGTAGTAGTCATTGAACATAATCTTGATATGATTAAGTGTGCAGATTATATAATTGACTTAGGAAAAGAAGGTGGTGTAAATGGTGGACAAGTTCTTGTTACAGGTACACCAGAAGAAGTTGCGAAGTGTTTAGATAGTTACACGGGCATGTATTTAAGGAAAGTGTTGGGTATCGATGGCTGATTTAACTAAAAAAGTAGAAGTAAGAAAAATTAAGGAGTTCTTTGATTTAAAACAAGTTTGTGGCGATGATTCTTCTCTTGATAGATGGACTATTGCCCCAGATATCAACAGACCTGGTTTAGAGCTTGCAGGTTTTAAGGATGAATTTGAGCTAAAAAGGGTTGTTATTATTGGGGCTAAGGAACAAAACTATATAAAGACACTTGATTATCAAACACAACTTGATCGTTTTGATTTTTTAACGGATGCTTATACTCCTTGTATTATTATTACCAATGATTGTAAAACTCCAGATGCTTTGATGGAAGTGGGAACTAAGAAGAATTTTCCTATATTTGAGTTTCCTGGTAAGACTTATGAAATATCTTCGGATTTGATTTCTTATTTGTCGACCAACTTAGCTGAAAGTGATGTAATATCTGGTGGTTTGATGTCAATATATGGAACTGGTGTTTTAATTACTGGTGAAAGTGGCATTGGTAAGTCAGAACTTGAGCTTGATTTAATAAAGAGAGGCCATATTTTTGTGGCTGATGATTTAGTTGAAATTTCGCGTGTTAATAAGACTATATATGGTAGAGCTCCTGAGAATCTAAAGAAGATGTTAGAGATTAGGGGTATTGGCGTTGTTGATGTTAATATCATGTTTGGTGGCCATTGTTTCTTAGAGAAGTGTCATGTAAATTTCGTTATTAATATGGTTAATAGGGATCAATATTTGCGTCTTAATCCTGATCGTTTAAATCCTAATGAGAAGACTATTAATTTATTGGGTGTTGAAAAACCAATTCTTGAGATACCAGTTACTGAGGGTAAATTGATGTCAACAATTATTGAGGCCGCTGTTACTAACTATATTATGAAGAAACAGGGTATAGATACAAATGAGGATTTTAAGAATAGTATTTTTAAGGAGATATTAGATAAGAGGTAATTATGCATTTTTTTCCAAGTAGAACAACTTTTCTATCTATTGGTTCTTTGACAATTCAATGGTATGCCATTTTGATTGTGACAGGAGCTTTCTTGGCTTTTTATTTTGCCAAGCGTAATCTAAAACAATATCGCAATATTGATGTTAATGATTTCTTTGATACGGTATTTGTAGTGATGTTGTGGGCTGGTATTATTGGTGCAAGACTTTGGTATTGCGTGTTCAATAATTTCACTTATTATTTTTCTAATCCCATCAATATTATTCGTATTTGGGATGGTGGCTTAGCTTTCCATGGTGGCTTCATCTTTGGTCTTATTGCGGTTCTTTTGATGTGTAAGAAACATAATGTTTCTTTTATTAAGATGGCTGATAGTATTACTCCTACTGTACTACTAGCACAAGGAATTGGTAGATGGGGAAACTTTGTCAACCAAGAATGTCATGGGGCAGAAGTGAGTGAAGAGTATTTTAATGGCATCTTATTTTTCTTAAAAGATGGCATGCATATAAATGGTCATTATTATGTGCCTTTGTTTTTTTATGAATCTATTTTATGTATCTTTGGTTTTGTTTTGATTAATTTTGTATTAAGAAAAACATATGATAAAAGAGGTCAGTTAACTGGAGCTTATCTTATTTGGTATGGGGTTGTAAGGTTCTTTATTGAGGCTGGTAGGACTGATTCACTATATATTGGTTCTTTAAAGACCGCTCAAATCACTTCCATTATCTTTGTGTTAATTGGCATATTGTTGTATATAGGTATTTATGATCGTTTGTTTTATAAAAAGCCTACTATTGTCTTTGATTTAGATGGCACTATTCAAGATTCTACAAGTTCAATTATTAATGCGTTTAAGGCTGTGTTTGAAAAATATGGCAATGTCGATGATTTTACAATTGAAAGACAAGTAGAAGTATTAGGCCCACCACTTGGTGAAATGATGAAGAAGTATTTCCCAAATGAAGATACATCTGAATTATGTGACTATTACCGTAAGGTTAATAATGAAGAACTTAAGAAGAATCTAAAGCCTATGCCTAATGCTAAGGAGGTTTTAACTACTTTACATAATGAGGGTTATCATCTTGCGATATTAACTACAAGAATGAAGAATTCAACAATGGATTGTTTAAAGATATGTGACTTTGGTGATATCTTTGATGCGATTATTTGTTTTGACGATGTAAAGGCTACAAAACCTGATCCTGAGGGTTTGTTTATGATAACTAAGAAGTATAAATTAAATAGTGCTGACTTAATTATGGTTGGCGATAGTAAGGCAGATGTTTTGGCTGGAAATGCTTTTGGAGCTTATACAGTAGCTTATTTAAATAATGAGGCAAAGGCTGAAGGTATTGTGGCTTTAAAGCCTAATAAGACAATTGATAATTTAGGTGAACTGCTAACTATTGTTAAGAAGGAACACTACTTTACATATAATCAAAAATAGTTTTAAAAGAATGTGCATATGTCCACATTCTTTTATATAATTTATACAGAATTTAGGAGGAAATTATGTTAACAGTATTTAATCACCCACTTATTACTCATAAGTTAGCTTTAATGAGAAATAAGAACACTTCTACAAAGGACTTTGCGCAACAATTAAGCGAAATCGCTTCACTTATGGCTTTTGAAGTTTCTAGAGACTTACCTACTACTCCTGTAGAGGTTGAAACACCAATTGGTATGTGTCATACTAAACAACTTGCTCAAGATGTTGTGCTTGTGCCAATTCTAAGAGCAGGACTTGGAATGGTTGATGGTATTAGGGATTTAATTCCTACCGCAAAAGTTGGTTTCTTGGGTCTTTATAGAAATGAAAAGACACTTGAACCAGTTGAGTATTTCGCTAAGTTTCCAGATATGACTTCAGCTAATGTTATGATTCTAGATCCAATGTTGGCAACAGGCGGAAGTGCTATCGCAGCGATTGATACTGTTAAGGCTAGAGGTGCTAAGAATATCAAGCTTGTAAATCTAGTTGGTGCACCAGAAGGTGTTAAGGCTGTTGAGGCTGCTCATCCAGATGTTGATATTTATTTGGCTGCACTTGATGAAAAGCTAAATGAAAATGGTTATATCGTTCCAGGTCTTGGTGATGCTGGCGATAGAATCTT
>CAVGFC010000052.1:0-20765 GCA_963628775.1 Acutalibacteraceae bacterium | reverse complement strand
CCTTGGCACGCATTTTAATTAAAGATTAGTGTAGAACACTTTCTTTCCGAAAACTGCAGAGTGTGTGATTATTCACACACTCTTTTTAAAAATTGGAGGCTAATATGAAATATACAATTATTGCCATTGTTGTGGTTATCGCAATTGGAATTGCGGTTACACTTGCGGTAGTTAAAAAGAACATTTCACATAAAATTGTTATGGCTGTTGAATCTGGCAACCATGATGATTTTAATTTAATACTGGATAAGAAAATTACTAAGTTTTTATTTCCTGCTGCTTATCTTGATTCTTTAAGACTTAATGAAGCAATGATAAGAAATGATGTAAATGAAATTGATAGGTTACTTGAAAAGTTAAATAAGATTAAGTTATCTGAAAAGGATAAGGAAAAAATATATACTCAAGCTTACAATTATTACTTATCTGTTAAAAGCTATAAGAAATGTGGCATATGGCATGATAAGATCATGGAGCTTAAAAATGATCGTTTAATTAACGAAATTGATAAGTCATACAATATCTATGTTGAAAAAGGCTATAAGTATCTAGATGAGATGCTTTCTGAGCTTGAATATATGGAAGAAAATAATAGGGGCATTAATGAGTTTCTTATTTCTTTAATGTATAAGAATAAGGGTGATAAACAAAATGCTGCTAAGTACGACAAACTATCAAGGGAACATATTGCTGCATTTGATAAAGAACATTCCAAACAATAAGCCAAGTATAGCTTGGTTTTTGTTTTATAAATTATTTTTTATGTTATAATTTTTGTCAGTGAGGGAGTAACTTGCGCATTGCGTGATAAACCAACATTCCCGACTTATAAGTCTGGTTTATCTTAAAAAGTGAGACTCATGTATTAAGCTTTGTAATACATGAGATAAAAGATTATTAATTAACTCATGTATATACATGAGTTTTTTAATTTATAAGGAGAGGAAATGGAAAAGTATTATTTAGAAAAAAATGAAGATGTTCTAAAGAGTTTAAATACTAGTGAAAATGGTTTAAGTAGTGCTGAAGCTAGTAAAAGACTTGAGAAAAATGGCAAAAACAAACTAAAAGAAGCAGATAAGGAAACTTTGTTTCAAAAGTTTATAGGTTCTATTAGCGATCCAATGATTATTATGCTATTGGCGGCAGCTGCTTTACAAGCTGTTGTTAATGCCTTGCAAATGAAGGGTGGCTTTAAGCTATCTGAGTTTGCCGATGTAATTATTATTTTGGTTGTAGTAATTATTAATACTATCATGTCTTTGGTTCAAGAAACTAAGGCTGAAGGTGCCATGGATGCTTTGATGCAAATGACGGCTTCTACATCTAAGGTATTAAGAGATGGCAAGGTTAGTGTTGTAAAAAGTGAAGATATTTGTGTTGGTGATGTGATTGTTTTTGAAGCAGGTGATACTGTTCCTGCTGATTGTCGTATCATTGAATCGCATTCTTTAAAGGCTGAAGAGGCCGCTTTAACTGGTGAATCAGTTCCAGTTAATAAATTAATCGATGTCTTGTATTTAAAAGATGGTAAAGAAGATGTTACTTTAGGCGATAGAAAGAACATGTTATATAACGGTTCTACTGTTGTTTATGGTAGGGGCAAGGCTGTTGTAACTGCATGTGGCATGGATACTGAAGTTGGTAAGATTGCTGATGCCCTAAATCAAGCAAGCAAGGAGCTTACACCTTTACAAAAGAAGATGACTGAGTTATCTAATTTCCTTACTAAATTAGTTATTGGTATTTGTATTGTGGTTTTTGTGGTAGGACTTGTTGAATCAGCAATTCTTACAGATGATCTTACTTTAGCTGATTTTGGTGCTCTTGCCCTTGATACATTTATTGCAGCTATTGCCTTAGCGGTTGCGGCAATTCCAGAAGGTTTGCCAGCTGTAGTTACCGTAATTTTATCAATTGGTGTTAGTGCTATGGCAAAGCGTCAAGCTTTAATTAGAAAGCTTACTGCTGTTGAAACTTTAGGTTGTACAAATATTATTTGTTCAGATAAGACTGGTACTTTAACTCAAAATAAGATGACAGTTGTTGAGCATTTTACAAGTGATGAAAAATTATTGGCTAAGGCTATGGCTTTATGTAGTGACGCAACAATTGAAAAAGATGAAACAAGCGCAACAGGTGAGCCTACAGAGTGTGCTTTAGTTAATTATGCATATTCTTTAGATATGCCTAAATATGAACTTGAAAACATAGAGCCTAGAGTTAAGGAAGCTCCTTTTGATTCTAATCGTAAGATGATGTCTACAATTCATGAAATTGATGGCAAGTATTTCCAATATACAAAGGGTGCTCTTGATGTAATGCTTAATTTATGTACTTCATATTTAGATTCAGATGGCATTAAGAAGATGGATGAGGCCAAGAAAGAAGAAATAATGAAGACTAATAAATTATTTGCTTCTAAGGCTTTAAGAGTACTTTGTGCTGCTTATAAAGAATATGATAAGCTTCCAGAATTTGCCGATCCTAGCGAAATAGAAAACGGTCTTACTTTCATTGGGGTAGTAGGCATGATTGATCCATGTCGTCCTGAGGTTTACGCAGCGATTAAGGAATGTAAGGAAGCAGGTGTTCGTGTTGTAATGATTACTGGTGACCATAAGGATACCGCAATCGCTATTGGTAAGGACTTAGGCATTATTGAAGATGATAGCCAAGCAATCGAGGGTTATGAGCTTGATAAGTATTCTGATGAAGAAATGAAAGAAGTTGTTCTTAAGTATTCAGTATATGCCAGAGTTCAACCAGAACATAAGACCAAGATTGTAAATGCATGGCAAGCTAGGGGTATGGTAACAGCTATGACTGGTGATGGTGTAAATGATGCACCTTCTATTAAGTCTGCTGATATTGGCATTGGCATGGGCATTACTGGTACTGATGTTACTAAGTCTGTTGCTGATATGGTGCTTGCTGATGATAATTTCGCTACTATTGTTAATGCGGTAGAAGAAGGCAGAAAGATTTATGATAATGTATGTAAGGTTATTCAATTCCAACTTTCTACTAATTTGAGTGAAGTTGTTATTATGTTTATTGCCTCTATTTTGAATTTTACTTTATTAAGTCCAGTTCATTTATTATGGATTAATATGGTTACCGATTCTTTACCAGGTCTTGCCTTAGGTATGGAAAAGGCTGAGGGTGATGTTATGAAGAGAAAGCCAAGAAGTTCTTCTGAAGGTATTTTCTCAAATGGAGCTGGTGTAGATATGGTATGGCAAGGTTTATATCTTGCATTTATCGAAATACTTGCTTATGTTATAGGTCATAAGTTAGAACTTGGTACATTTGGTGGCATATTCAATGGTGAATATTGTGTAAATGCAGTGGCAATGGCTTTTTTAACTGTAAACTTTGCGGAAATATGTTGTTGTATCAATATGAGATCTAGAAGACATTCTTTATTCTCAAAAGAGATGTTTAAGAATTTCAACTGGTGGTTATTTGGTGCTACAATTCTTACTGTTCTCATTACTTTGGCTGCAGTATATGTTCCAGGATTATGTGAAGTATTTGATATTGTTCCAGGTACTTTCCAAACAAATGAATTATTAATTTGTGTTGGTCTTTCCTTATCTACTTTCCCTGTATTTGAACTTGGAAAGTTAATTAGAAACAAAGCTAACTAATTAAATTAATTATCCCTCTAGTATAAAAGCTAGAGGGATTTTAATAACTTATTTAACAATTGATGAGCCACCTATAAATTCTCTGATGATTGAATTGTTGACAATTTTATCATCATCTTCTATTGGGTCTATAAATCTTAAGAAACTTAGCATTCTTTGAGCTTCACCATATTCAGGTTCATCTCTTTTTATTTCTTTAAATAGATTTTCAGCATATTTCTTTAGGACTGATAATTCATAGATACAATTTGAATTAAAGAAGACATCAGCTTCCCCATTATTTGGGAAAATGTTTTTTTCTTCGCCATCTCTTACTCTTGGCCATTCTTGCAGAGCTTGTTTAACGCTTCTTCCTCTAAACTGATGGTCTCTTACTATTCTTCTTAGCATTCTTGCATCAGTTGTAGGTATACGATTATGGGAATCTATGCCAACTGGTGTTAATGGTGAAATATAGATTTTAAATTTTTCTTTTTCATCAATGCCTTCTGTTAATATCGGATTTAGTGTATGGATACCTTCTATTACAATTATTTCATCTTTCGTTGGTTTAATAATTCTTTGGCCAAATATTTTCTTATTATTTATAAAGTCATATGTTGGAAGGTCTACTTCTTGTCCATCTAATAATTTCTTTAAGTCAGATATAAATAAATTGGTGTCAACAGCTCTAATTGATTCAAGATCTAGTTCACCATTTTCATCTCTTGGTTTTTCATCTTGTTCAACAAAGTAGTCATCAGTTCCAATATATAGGGTTTTTAAGCCTAAAACTTTTAATTGCACTATCAATCTGTTGGCGAAGGTTGTTTTGCCAGAACTGCTTGGTCCACATATTAGTACAACATGAGCCTTTCTTTTCTTTATTTCATCAGCGATGTTTGATATTCTTTTTTCATGCAGGGCTTCTTGCATAAGATAAATATCATTTGTTTCTTTATTGAGGATTTTTTTATTTAAATCAGTACAATAATTAATGCCCATCAGTTTTCCCCAATGCGTTGCTTCTTTAAATGCCTCATAAAGTAAAACTTGATCATCATAATCAGGAATTGTTAAGGGGTCACTTGGATGAGGGAATCTAAGTAGTACAGCTTTTTTATAATATCTTAGTTCAAATAAGCTTAAATAAGTTGTTGATGGGACCATTAGACCATAGAAAATATCAATTTCATCATCAAGTGAATAGATTTCAACATCACCAATATTAGTAATTGAATTTAATAGTTCATAAGTATCAGCTAATTTGTGTTTTTTAGCTAGGGCCATGGCTTTTTGTTTAGACATGTATTCTTTTTTAATCGGTATGTCTAGGGCAACTAGTTGGCGCATTCTGTTTTCAATATTTTTAACATCTGTTTTAGTGATGTCTTTTTTAATGTCGGTATATAGTCCTTTGTTTAAGGAATTGTTGATTGATACTTTTACATTTTTGCCAAGTACATCATGTACAGCTTTTATATATAAGAGAACTAAGCTATTTTGATAAACAAGCCAGGTTGCTTGATTTTTAATGTCTAGAAATTCTAGTTTAGTATCATGATGTAGTTGGTGATTTAGAGCTCTATATTGATTATTAACTTTGCAGGCATATATAGGATAGTTAATATTTGCCTTGTAATTTGAAAGTATTTTGCGTACAGAAGTATTCTTTTCTACTTCTATTGAGTCTAATAGTTCACGATTATAATAAATGTCTACTTTTAACATATTCTTACCTCAAACTAATTTTATCAAAAATAAGAATATTATTATTTGGTGAGATTATAAGATTAACCAAAAAGAAAAGCATCATTGATGCTTATCTAAAGTTTTTAAGTCTATTATAAAGTTCAGATACAGGAAGTCCCATGATTGCGTAATAGTCACCATCAATCTTTTTGATAAACTTAGAGCCAATACCTTGTATTGCGTATCCTCCAGCTTTATCTAATGGTTCCTTAGTTTTGATATATTCGTTTATTTCTTCATCTGTTAATTCATTGAAATAAACATCTGATACTACCGCAAAGGTATCTACTTTATCTTTAGTCATGATAGTAACGCCAGTAATAACGGTATGCTTTTTACCTGATAATTCTTTTAGCATTTCATAGGCTTTATCATCAGTTTTTGGTTTGCCTAATACTTTATTGTCAATTGTCACAATAGTATCAGCACCTATTACTAGGTCGTCTTGGTGTTTGTCAAATATAGTTTTAGCTTTGCCAAATGAGAGTTTCTTTATTTCTTCTTCTAGCTTGTTATTTTCATCAATTGTTTCTTCATAGTCAGAAGCAATTACTTCAAAGTTATAGCCTAATAGCGATAATAGTTCTTTTCTTCTAGGTGATCCGCTAGCCAATATCATATTCATTTTTTAAATACCTCATATATAAATAATTTAGACCATCACTTACCATGTCAGCATCATAATATTCGATTTCTTTGATGTCTTTTACAATATCTTTGCCAAAGCCACCACAGGCAACAATCATAGGTTTTACTTTAAGTTCACCTTTTAGTCCCGCTATTAAGTAGCGCAAAGAACCTATATAGCCAAGGTATAGGCCAACATTCATTGCGTCTTTTGTGTTGTTAGCTAGAAAAGAAGTAGCTCTTTCTATTTTAAGTTCAGGAAGTTTAGCAGCATTATCATAAAGACTAGAGGCGACTTTACCATATCCTGGAGCGATTATACAATGTTTGAATTCACCTTGGGCTGTTATATGATTGATTACGGTTGCAGTACCAATAGATACTACAAATAATTCAGTTTTAAATTTATCATAAGCATATGCTGACATAGCTAATAAATCTGATCCTAATTCTTCAGGATTTGGGATATTAATTTTTAGGCCAAGTGGTTTTAAGGGGTCTAAAAAGATAGGTTCTTTGTTTATAATTCTTCTTACACCATTCAATAATTGTTCTGAAGACTTTGGTACAACTGAAGAAATAATACAGTCGTCAAGTATGTTTTCACTTAAGTTATTTCTATATAAAAAGTTTTTAATTAAAGCTCCATAGTCTTCTTGATTTGCGTCATATAGAGCAGAATAAAGTTTTTCATCTTCTTGAAAGATCGCTAGTTTTAAACTAGTATTTCCTAAATCAATTGTTAGTAGCATGTTTATATTATACTTCCTTTAATGAGTAAAAATAAAAGTCTGTATTTAACAGACTTAGTATACAAAATGGTCCGGGCGAAGGGACTTGAACCCCCACGGTCACCCACTAGATCCTAAGTCTAGCGCGTCTGCCAATTTCGCCACGCCCGGAATGCCTTATTATAATACGATAGTTTTTTTTAAAAATCAACTGTTTCATTATATAATTTTTTTAAAATGCGAAGTAAAGACAACGCGTTAAGTGCCATCTTTTGGGAACGTATTTGATGGACGAAGAGTAATCGCGGTGTTGTCTTGCGTTCATCGGAGGTTTTATATGAAACAAAAACGTGTTCAAAAATTAGTTGTAATAGCGTTACTTATTACTTTAAATATTGTCTTGTCTCGTTATGTTTCTATAAAGGCACTTAATTTTAAAATTAGTTTAACTTTTATTACTATTGTGTTAGCTGCTTATTTATATGGTTATTTTGGTGGTGTTATTGTTGCGTTTTTTGGTGATTTGCTTGGTTCTTTATTGTTTCCAATTGGTCCCTATAATCCATTATTATCTTTTACGGCTGTTTTAAGTGGAATTATTTATGCTTATTTCTTTAAAAAGGAAATGTCTAAGAAAAATATCATATGTGCTTGTTTTATAAATAGGTTTGTAGTGAGTATGATTATTAATACAATTATTATTTCTATTATGTATAATTTATCGTTTAAGGCTACTTTGCTTACACGTTTTTATCAAGCTATCATAATGTTTATTTTGGAAGTCTTGGTTTTATTTGTTAGTTCTAAATATATTGAAAGATTAAATCATGTTAAATAAAAAGGAAGCTATAGCTTATATTGAACAAAATAAATGGTCTGGTACAAGTAGGATGGATGAGCTTATGGCTTATTTTGATGATGTACAAGATAAACTAGAAATCATTCATGTTGCGGGTAGTAATGGCAAGGGTTCTTTTTGTGCCATGGTTTCTTCTGTTTTAAAATATGCAGGATATAAGGTTGGTACTTTTATTTCTCCTCATTTAATTGAATATAATGAGCGTTTCTTGATAAATGGTAAATGTATCAGTGATGATGATTTTATTAGGCTTACTAATAAGGTTAAAGAAGCTTGTGACAATTTATCTTATGAGCCAAAGTTTTTTGAGATATTAACTTGTATTGCTTTTCTTTATTTCTATGAACAAAAATGTGATGTTGTTGTTTTAGAAGTGGGGCTAGGGGGCAGGCTTGATGCTACTAATGTGCTTAAAAATAGTCTTTTATCAATTATTATGAATATTGGCTTGGAACATACTGCCATCTTGGGTGATACTTTAGAAAAGATTGCTTATGAAAAAGCAGGAATCATTAAAGAAAATGGTACGGTTTTAGTTTATGATTTAAAGGAAGTATTGCCTGTTTATCAAAAAGTCTGTGTTGATAGAAATGCTAAGTTGTATATAAGTGATTTTTCTTTAATTAAAAAGAGCACTGATTTTGATTATAAGGAATATAAAGATGTTAAGTTGTCTTTACTTGGAGATCATCAAATTAATAATGCTTGTGTAGTACTGGATTGTATAGATATTTTAAATACTAAGGGTTTTAATATTTCTAAGAGTGCTACTTTTAAGGGTTTAAAAAATACCAATTGGGATGCTAGGATGTCTATTTTATCTAGAGAACCTTTATTTATTGTGGATGGTGCCCACAATGTTCAATGTATTAAAGCTTTAACTAATTTTCTAGCTACTTTAAATTCTAAGGTCACTTTTATTCTTGGAATATTGGATGATAAGAATTATAAGGAGATGATTGATTTATTGCTTCCATATGGTGATAAGTTTATTTGTGTTAAACCTGATAGTTATCGTGCCTTAGATAATAAAGTCATTAGTGATTATATTGGTGAAAAAAGTATATGTGTCAATGATGTTTATGGTGCTATTGAGCTTGCGTTAAATGAAAAGATTGTGGTTGGCTGTGGTTCTTTATATTTAAGTGGTGAAATTTATAAGAATTATAAGAAATATATTAGAAGAAAATATAAGGAAAAGCTTAATGGTCTAGATAAAAGTACAGTTAAAGATTTGTCTAGCAAAATATGTGCACGTATTAAGGATAGTCCTGAATTTAAGATGGCTAAAAATATCATGATTTATAAGGCCAAGGGTAATGAAGTTGATTTAAGCGAGCTTGAAAAAGAAGATAAGGTTTTTAGTTATCCGGTATGTTTAGATAATTATCAGATGAGGGCTGTTATTCCTGATGGTAATGAATTTAAAATTAATCAATATGGAATATATGAGCCTGTTGGTAAAGAGATGAAGAATATTGATTTAATTATTTGTCCACTTATTTGTTTTGATGAGGATTTAAATCGAATAGGTTATGGTAAGGGTTACTATGATCGTTTTTTGGTGGATAAAAAATGTTTAAGGGCTGGTGTGGCTTATGATTTTTGTAAAACATATAAGATTTCTAGTGGCTGCTTTGACTTAAATCTTGATATTGTATATAGTGAAGTTAAGACCTATAAAAGAGTATAATTTTGTAGGTGAAGGGGAGCTTATGAAAGTTATTATTGTTGGTTGTGGCAAGGTTGGCAAGACGATTGCGAAAGAACTTGTAAAGGAAAAACATGACATCATAGTTATTGACCGTCATCCTGATATTGTTGAGAATTTTTCTAATTCAATAGATGTGATTGGTGTGGTAGGTGAAGGTGCTAGTCTTAGTATTTTAAAAGAGGCTGGTGTTGAGAGTGCTGATGTTTTGATTGCGGTAACCAATGCGGATGAGGTTAATTTGTTATGTTGTTTATTTGCGAAAAAGGCTAATCCTAATGTCAAGACCATCGCCAGAGTTAGGAATCCAATGTATACATCTGAGATTAACTATATAAAAGATGAGCTTGGTTTAACGATGACTATCAATCCAGAGATGATAACAGCTAGAGAGATTTCCCGTTTGATTAGGTGGCCTAGTGCTTTAAAGGTTGATTCTTTTTTAAGGGGTAAGGTAGAGCTTATTTCTTTTGCGGTAAATGGTAATAAAAAACTTGTTAATAAATCAATCGCTCAAATTAAAAGAGTGCACAATGATGATATTTTGTTTGTAGGAATTGAGAGAAAGGGCGAAGCTATTATTCCAAATGGTGATACTGTCATATTAGATGGTGATAAGGTTTCGGTATGTTCAACTCCATCTGTTGCGTCTAATTTTTTAGAGCGAATTGGTATTTATCAATCGCCGATTAAGAATTGTATGATTGTTGGCGGTAGTAATACAGCTTTTTATCTTACAAAGATACTTCAAAAATCAAATATTGATGTTGCGATTTTGGATATGGATGCAGATCGTTGTGATTATTTAGCCGAAGAGCTTCCTGATGCTAGTGTTATTAATAGTTGTGCTTCTGATGATAATGTGCTTGTTGAAGAAGGCTTACCAGAGTGTGATTCTTTTGTTAGTTTGACAGGTATTGATGAGGAAAATGTTTTGCTTTCTTTATATGCAAAATCTATTTCCAAGGCAAAGGTTATTACTAAGGTAAATCATATTAGCTATGATGGTGTTTTAAATAATATGGATGTTGGTAGTTTGGTTTCACCTAAAAATATCACAGCTACTAATATTGTTGCCTATATTAGAGGGTTAGCTAATAGTGGTGAAAATGAGGTTGAGACAATGCATCGCATTTTGTCAGATAAGGCTGAGGCTTTAACTTTTGAGATAAAGGAAAAGACAGAGTCTATAGGTCATACTTTGGAGAGTTTAAAGACTAAGGATAATTTGCTTATTTGTTTGATTGTTAGGGGTAATGAATTAATCATGCCTTCTGGTAAGGATACAATAGAAATTGGTGATACCGTTCTTGTGGTTACTACTCATCAAGGTTTAAATACAATAGAGGATATTATTGCGTAATGAATAAGTCTTTTGTTAGATATACACTTGGTTTATGTATAGGCATTGAAGCGATTTTTTTGATTGTTACTTCTATGTTTTCCCTTATCTATAATGAAGAGGGTTTTTTAGAGTATGCTTTAACGGGCCTAGTTAGTGGTGTTATAGCTTTAATAAGTTTTAAAAAGAAGCCAAAGTCTAAAACTTTTTTTGCCAAAGAAGGTTTTGTCATTGTTGCTTTGTCTTGGTTGGTGCTTTCTTTGATTGGCGCTATTCCTTTATTTTTACTTAAAGAGACACCTAATTATATTGATGCTTTATTTGAGATTGTTTCAGGTTTTACAACAACCGGTGCCACAATCATGAACGATGTAGAGTCTTTATCACATGCGACTTTATTTTGGCGTTGTTTTACTCATTGGATTGGTGGCATGGGTATGTTGGTGTTTGCCTTGGCGGTCTTACCAGGTGCAGAAGGAAGTGGCATATATATTATGCGTGCTGAATCCCCTGGTCCATCTGTTGGTAAACTTGTTTCTAAGTTATCAGTTACGGCAAAGATTTTATATGGCATTTATACAACCATGACTTTTGTCCAATTTATTTGTTTATTAATTTGTGGGATGCCGGTTTTTGATTCTTTGCTTATTTCTTTGGGTACAGCAGGTACTGGTGGTTTTGGTATTTTGAATGATTCTTTTGTTTCTTATTCAAGTTCTGTTCAAATTGTTACCACTATCTTTATGATTTTGTTTGGTATTAATTTTAATGTTTATTATTTTATTTTAGCTAAAGATTTTAAGAGTGCTTTTAAGTGTGAAGAAATGCGTTGTTACTTAGGAATTATTGGAGTCTCGACTATTTTGATCATGATTAATATTTTCCCGATGTTTAATAATCTGTTTGATAGTTTTAAGCATGCTTTTTTCCAAGTTGCCGCTATTATCACAACAACAGGTTTTGCTTCTAATGATTTTAATTTGTGGCCAGAGTTTTCTAAGACAATACTTCTTACTTTGATGTTTATTGGTGCTTGTGCTGGTTCAACAGGTGGTGGTATTAAGGTTAGTAGAATTGTTATTTTGGCGAAGGATTTTAAGAATTCAATTCGTAAATATATTTTTCCAAGAGAAGTTAAGCATATTCGTTTTGAGGGTAAAAGAGTAAATGATGAGCTCGTTAATTCAATTCGTTCTTATATTTCAATTTATTTCTTTATTTTCTTTATCTCATTAATTTTGTTAAGTTTAAATAATTTAGATTTCTTTACTAATTTTTCAGGTTTGGCTTCATGTATTAATAATATTGGTCCTGCTTTTAATTTGGCTGGTCCGATGTCAAATTATAATTGTTTTAATTGGTTTTCTAAGTTAGTTCTAATTTTTGATATGTTGGCTGGTAGACTTGAACTAATTCCGATGATGGTGCTTGTTGGGCCTTATTTATATAATAAGCGTCGTGAAATAAAGGCAATTGAAGATGAATAGAGTATTACTTATTGTTAATCCTAATTTAAAAGATTTAAACAAGGCTTTAAGCGATGTTAATTATGAACTAAGAAATGATGTCGTGAGCGTTTTTGATAAGCCTTTAGATAATGAAAATGCTTATAAGCTTTTAGAAGATAATTTAGTTAATGTTGATACCGTGATTACTTTAGGTGGCGATGGTTCAATGCTTAAGGTAGCTGAGCTTGTTTATAAGTATGATCTTAATTTGCTTGGTATTAATTATGGTGGTATTGGTTATCTAACTTCACTTAAAAAGGATGAGCTGTCTTTGTTAAACACAGAATATTATATTGAAAAAAGAGGGATGCTAGAGGCTTGGGTAAATGATGGTGGACACCACTACGCTTTAAATGATGTAGTTATTTGTAAGACCAATATTAATATCCCTATAAAGCTAAAGGTTGATGATGGAAGTACTATTTCTTCTTTCTTTGCGGATGGTGTTATTGTTTCAACTTCTACTGGTTCTAGTGCTTATTCTTATTCAGCTGGTGCGCCTATAATTGAAGAGGGAAAGACGATTTTAACACCTATTTGTCCAGTTGATAGAAGCAGTCATTATAAGATATATAATGATGATGTTGTTTTTAAGATTAATTCTTATCGTGATAATAGAGATAGTGCATATCTTTCAATTGATGGTTCTAATTCCATTTGTATTAATAAAAATGATATTGTTACAGTAAAAAAAGCTGTTAAAAAGCTAAAGATTGTGAGATTTAAAAAATGATTGAAAGACTAGAAATAAACATTGATTGTTTAAGGGATGAAAAGCGTTTTTTAACAATTTATACACCTGATGAGGCTGGTATAAATTATCCAGTTTTATATATGATGGATGGCCAAAATGTGTTTTTTGATGAGGATGCTACTTATGGTAAGTCTTGGGGCATGTATGATTATTTAGTTAATAATAATGTTCCTTTAATTGTAGTAGCTATTGATTCTAGTAGGGGATGCAATAATGAAAGGCTTTGTGAGTATTCACCTTTTGATTATGATGATTTTAAGTTTGGTTTTATAAAGGGAGAAGGCAAGACTTTTATTAAGTGGTTAATTGAGGATTTAAAGCCTTATGTTGATGCTAATTATCCTACTTTAGCTGATCGTCATAATACTTATATTGCTGGTTCTAGTATGGGTGGCCTTATTTCTTATTATGCACTTTTAAAGCATAATGACGTTTTTAGAGGTGGGGCTTGTTTGTCACCTTCTTTATGGGTTGATAATGAAAAATTAGTTAATCTTGCCAAGAGGTCAAGGGTTGATAATGATACTATAATTTATTTAGATTATGGTTCTGTTGAGGCTGGTAATAGTAAGTTCGCTAAGAGGGCTTTTCAATCTTTTTGGAACTGTATAGATGTTTTAAAATGTAAGCCACTTAATTTAAATGTTAGGGTAATTCAAGGTGGCGAGCATAATGAGGCTAGTTGGGAAAGGCAAGTTCCTGTGTTTGTTAATTTGTTTTTAAGGGGGCAATAATCTTATGAAGAATTTTGTGTTTATTTCGCCTAATTTTCCAAGTAATTATTACAATTTTTGTAGAGAGTTAACTAATAATGGCCTTAGGGTTTTAGGTATTGGTGATAGTAATTATGATGATTTAAGTAATGAGCTTAAAGAGAGCTTGTTTGAGTATTATAAAGTAGATTCATTAGAGAATTATGATTCGGTTTTTAAGGCTGTAGCGTTCTTTTCTTTTAAATATGGCAAGATTGATTATTTAGAGTCTAATAATGAGTATTGGCTTGAACAAGATGCTAGGCTTCGTGATGATTTTAATATTAATACAAGTTTTCATAGTAAAGACATGGAATGGGTTAAGTTTAAGTCTAAGATGAAGGAAAAATATAAGCTAGCTAATATTCCATGTGCTAGGTATTATTTGGTTGAAAGCTTAAGGGGTTGCAAGGAATTTATTGATGAAGTAGGTTATCCAGTTATTGCCAAACCTGATAATGGTGTTGGTGCTTGCGGCACTTATAAGATTAATAATGAAGATGATTTAATCCATTTCTTTGATAGTAAGCCTAATACTTTATATATCATGGAAGAATTTATAGATGGTACCATTGTTTCTTTTGATGCGATTGTTGATTCTTGTGGTCATCCTTTATTTGAGACTGGTAATGTTACACCTATTTCTTTGTTGGAGGTTGTTAATACTTTAGGCGATTCAGTTTTTTATATTCGTAAGCAATTGCCAGAAAATGTAAAAAGGGCAGGTGAGGCTGCTCTTAAGGCTTTTAATGTTAAATCGCGTTTTGTGCATTTTGAGTTCTTTTGTTTAAATAAGGATCAATATATTGGTAAAAAGGGTGATATTGTAGCGCTAGAGGTTAATATGCGTCCAAGTGGTGGTGTTTCACCAATAATGATGAATTACGCAAATGGTGTAAATGTTTATAAGATTTGGGCGGATATGATAGCTTTTGATAAGCTTACAGTTGAATATAATAATGAGCATTGTTTCTGCGGCTTTGTGGGCGTTAGAGATGGTTTAAATCATAAGATGTCAAGTGAAGCTATTCATAAGAAATATGGCGATAAGCTTGTATTAGAGGGAAGAGTTGAAGAAGCTCTTTCTGGTGCTATGGGTAACTACATGTATGTAGCTTGTTTAGATAGCGAGAAAGAGCTTAATACTTATTTTAAGGATTTATTGAAGTTAGCCTAACAAATAGGGTAAGAAATATCTTACTTGTTTAAACCACCAATTC
Source organism: Acutalibacteraceae bacterium (assembly GCA_963628775.1). Lineage (GTDB taxonomy): Bacteria > Bacillota_I > Bacilli_A > Erysipelotrichales > Erysipelotrichaceae > Colivicinus. Next base: position 5,877 of record CAVGFC010000052.1, on the reverse strand, counting down.
CAATCGTGGGCGACATCGCTTCCCCAATAATCAAACCAAGCGTCGATGCCTTTTTGATGGAATAAATATTCCATGTATTTATAGGTTGGAAGCCCCGCATCTTCAAAGGCGCCTTGGCCAATGCAGAAGATTATTTTCTTTTGTCTATATAGGTTTATATATGGGTGGTCATTTGTCATATTGGCCATAAAGATTTCTGGTGAGTTGTTATATAGGTTATCGTCCATATAGTCACCATAGAAGTATCTAGAGTTAAATACGCCAGATAAGGCTAGCATGCCATCAAATAGGTCGGGTCTTCTTAAAAAACAAATTGTTGCGTGGTTAGCGCCTAATGAGCAGCCAAAGGTAATTGGTAGCTTTTTGCATGGTGCTTTTTCTTTAATATAGTAAACAAGTTCATTGGTGATGAAGTTGAAGTATTGTTCTTGTCGTGCGCTAGCCCAACTTTTTTCGCCTTTACTTGACCAACTTTCTTCATCAATTGTATCAACTACAAAGACTTGAATTTGTTCATTGTCGATGTAGTCAGCTATTTCATTAATTAGGCCAAAGTTTTCATAGTTGTCAGCTTTTGCCTCTTGAGTAGGGAAGGCTAAAATGGGTTGGCCATTTGTGCCATAAATGTTTATTCGTATGTCTTTGTTTAGGATGTTTGAGTAATATAAGATACTTTCTATTTGCATATTCTCTCCTTTGGCGCGCCTAGTAGGAATTGAACCTACAACCTTTTGAATCGGAGTCAAACGCTCTATCCGTTGAGCTATAGGCGCATTAGTTTCCAGTTGATCCAAAGCCACCGTTTCTATTTTCTTTTACTTCGTCTTCAATAACAGTATAGTATTTTAAAAAGATGCCTTGTACAAAGCGTTCACCTTTTTTTATTGATAGATTTTTATCGCCTTTATTGACAATAGAAACTATAATATGTCCTTCATTTGTTGCGTTATAGTAATCTGAATCTATAATTCCAGTAGTATTTGTTAGATACATTTGGTATTTCATGCCAAGGGAAGATCTAGGATAGATGTTTAAAACATATCCTTCTTCCATATAGCATCTTATACCTGTTGGTATTTTAATCATTTCATTAGGTTTTATTTCAATGTCAATTGGGCATACAAAGTCATATCCTGCAGAGCCTTTAGTAGCTCTTTTTGGCAAGGGGATGTCATTGTATATTTCTTTAATGTTTTCAAGGTTTAAATCTTTTGCGAATTGTTCTAAGCTTACTTTTTGAAATTTTCCTATTGGCATGTAGATATTATAACTTTTAATTGTTTAAAAAAATATAGCAAGAGCAGCGAATTTTTTTGAAAAAGTGCTTGCCAAACATTAAAAAGGTATGTTAATATTAATGGGCACTAGTTGTTGGCCAAATAGTGTAATGCTGAAGAAGTACTCAAGAGGCCGAAGAGGAGGCCCTGCTAAGGCCTTAGGTCGGGTTTCCGGCGCGAGGGTTCAAATCCCTCCTTCTTCGCCAGTAAATATGCAGATGTAGTTCAATGGTAGAACGCGACCTTGCCAAGGTCGACACGAGGGTTCGATTCCCTTCATCTGCTCCAGATGGTCACGTGGTGTAGCGGTTAACATGCCTCCCTGTCACGGAGGAGATCGTGGGTTCGATTCCCATCGTGACCGCCATTTGTATGATTGAGAGTTATTGTATGATAACTCTTTTTTTTGTATTATATTTGATGGAAAGAAGGATAAAAATGGAAAGCGTTTGGAAAAAGTATTCTGGTTCAAAGGTTAAACCAGTAATGGATTTTGGTAAAGATTATATTGATTTTATGTCAGCTTCTAAGACTGAAAGAGAGACTGTAGATAACTCTATCGCTCTTGCGAAGAAAGCTGGTTTTAAGGATTTAATGACTTGTAAGAAGCTTAAAAGCGGTGATAAGGTTTATTTCAATAATCGTGGCAAGTCTTTATTTTTATTTGTAGTTGGTAAAAAGGATTTAAGTGAGGGTTTAAATATTTTAGGTGCTCATGTTGATTCTCCTCGTTTAGACTTAAAACAACATCCACTATATGAGGATTCAGGTTTGGTTTTACTTGATACCCACTATTATGGCGGCATTAAGAAATATCAATGGGTTGCTCAACCTTTAGCGTTACATGGTGTTGTATGCAAGAAAGATGGTAGCGTCGTTAAGGTGGTTATTGGTGAAAAGGATGATGATCCAGTTGTTGGCATTAGTGATCTTTTGATTCATTTGGCTGCTGATCAAATGAAAAAGACTGGTGCAAGTGTAGTAGAAGGTGAAGATTTAAATGTCTTATGTGGTTCTATTCCTGCAAGTGGTAAGGCTAGTGAAAAGGAACTTGTTAAGAAAAATATTTTGGCTTTATTAAAGGAAAAATATGGCATTGAAGAAGAAGACTTTATTTCAGCAGAAATAGAGGTTGTGCCTGCTGGTAAGGCAAGAGATTATGGACTAGATAGAAGTATGGTTATGGCTTATGGCCAAGATGATAACGTATGTGCTTATACTTCTTTAAGAGCTATTTTAGAGGCTGATAAGCCAGAGAGAACAAGTTGTTGTATCTTGTCTGATAAGGAAGAGGTAGGTTCACAAGGTAATACTGGTATGTGTTCTAGTGCCTTTGAGAATTCTTTAGCTGAACTTATGGATAAGTGCGGTCAATATAGCGAACTTAATATTAGAAGATGTTTACGTAATAGTTTCATGCTTTCAAGTGATGTAAGTGCTGCTCATGATCCAAATTATCCAAGTGTTTCTTCACCTAACAACAATAATGCTGTGTTTGGTGGTGGTATTGTCTTTAATAAATATACTGGTGCAAGAGGTAAGAGTGGTTCTAATGATGCTAATCCTGAATTTATCGCTAAGATTAGAAAGGTTTTAGATGATAATAAGGTTGTTTATCAAACAAGTGAGCTTGGTAAGGTTGATCAAGGCGGTGGCGGTACTATCGCTTATATATTGGCAAATAAGGATGTTGAGGTAATCGATGCAGGTGTGGCTGTTCAAAATATGCATGCTTGTTATGAAGTTACAAGTAAGGCTGATATCTATGAGGCTTATTTAGCTTATAAGGTTTTCCTAAAAGATATTAAATAAAAATTAAAATGGTGGGCAACCATCATTTTTGTTATGCTTATTGTGTATGAAAAAAAGAAGAGTTTATAAAAATGTTTTACTAATTTTAGCTTTAGTTGTCTTATGCTTAGGCGCTTTACTTTCTTATGTTTTATTAAATGGTGAAAAGGCTACTGTAATGTATTTGGCTAGTACTTCAAATGATGTAATTGTTTATGATGAGGCTAATAATGAATATTTATTTACAAGGGGTAGGGAAGTAGCTTTAGCAAATAAGACAAAGCTTATTGATGATAAAGAATTATCTAAGATTTATGTGGATGATGATGTTTATTATATTAATCTAGATAATCTTGTTGAAAATAGAGAAGATGCTGTTTTAGAAGATAGTTTATATGTATATCGTACATGTACTGTTTATAAATATGCGACAGGTAGCGCAATAAGTGGTATTGCCTATAAGGGTGATAATATTCAAATAACAGGTCATAGTCCCCTCAATGATGATGGCAGCGTCAATCGTTATAAATATGAGGGCGGTTATATCAGAAGTAAGTATTTAACAAGTGATGTTTCTAAATTGGAAAATTCTAATGATTTTTCAAATGATACAGACAATCCATATGGTGCAGGTAGTAAAAGCGAGCTAGATTATAGTAATGATGAAGCTGTTTCTTTTGCGGATAATATAATGCCTGATGTTTGTAAGTCTTTATATATCAATAGAGAGGCTATGATTGATATTGAGGATTATATAGAGCTTGCCAAAAAGACTGGTGTTAATACTTTTGTGATTGATATAAGGGATGCCCATGTTGTTTCTTATAAGTCTGATGTGATGAAGGTTAATTCTATTACAAGCTATGATGCAGCTTATTTTACAAAAGATGAATTTAAGACACAGCTCAATAAGGTTAAGGAAGCTGGCATATATATGGTTGGTCGTATTACGGTTTTTAAGGATAAGAACTACATGATTGATCATCCTGAGTATGCCATAATAGATTTAGATGATAATATGCCTTTTGAGTATGGTGGTTCTTATTGGCCTAGTGCTTATGTTAGAGATGTTTGGGAATATAATGCTGAAATTGCTAAAGAGGCGGTAAGTGACTTAGGTTTTAATGAGATAGAATTTGATTATGTTAGATTTCCTGAACAGATTGATTATTATGCTGATGTTTTAAACGCTCTTGATTTACAAAACACTTATAATGAGACAAGAAGTCAGGCTATTCAAAGGTTTTTGATGTATGCTTGTGATGAACTTCATGATTTACATGCTTATGTTTCAGCTGATGTTTTTGGGGAGACAAGCAATAATTATGTAACAGCCTATGGTCAATATTGGCCTGCTATTTCTAATGTGGTAGATGTTATTTCGCCTATGCCTTATCCTGATCATTTTGGCGCTCATGCTTATGATATAAGTGAGGTTGTTTGGACTGTTCCTTATAAGTTAATGTATGCTTGGGGCGTACAAGCTAAGAATATGCAAAATATTACACCTAATGCAGCTAGGGTTCGTACTTTTATTCAGGGTTATAATTCAATAAATGAGCCTTATGTTGTTTATGATAATGAAAAACTCTTGGATCAAATAAATGGTTTAAAAGATAGTGGTATTTATGATAATGGCTACATTGTTTGGAATTCTGGCAGTTATATTGATAATTATTATTTATATGAGGATGCTTTATCTAGATGAGAGCACAGGTAACAATTGAGAATTTAAGTGATGATTATAAGGAGATAATTAATGTTGGGACAATTGAAAATCCTAAGCATTTTTCTTATGTTGATTCTTATGGAATAAATAATGATGTAAGGGTTTTTGATGATGGCATTAGCATTTTTAGGGAAGATAAGGATCATAAAACTTATGTTGTTTTGCGTGATAGGGCTTATATTAAGATAAGGTCTAATGATGGTGATTTTAGTTTTTCTGTAAAAATACTTGCATTATGTTTAAACAATGATATTATATCTATTGTCTATTGTGTAAGCGATAGTCAAATACGTGTGGAAATTAAGTTTATAGGAGAAAAATAGTAATGACTGCAAAAAAATCAATGGCAGATGAAGCTTATGATTATCTGTCTACAAAGAAAAGGGCCGTTGCGTTCAAAGATCTTTGGAAGGAAGTTTCAAAGAGGACTGGTGTAGGTGATGACAGAGTTGCTTCTTTCTACTCTGATTTATCAATAGATGGAAGATTTGTACAACTTGATGGTAACAAATGGGATATTAAGAATCATTTGAAATTTGAGGATACACAAATCGATTTGTCAGCAATTGAGGTTGATGATGATAACGATGGTGTTGTTTATGATGATGATGGTAATATCATTGAGGAGCCTGAGGAAACTTATTAGACGCTAATGCGTCTTTTATTTTTGTATAATACTTCTATGCAATATGTGATATTTGATTTTAATGGAACGATACTTGATGATGTAAGGGTTTCAGTTGATTGTTTAAATAAAACAATTGAGAAATATCTTTTAAGGGATTTTATCAATGCAACAGAATATAAAAGAATATTTACTTTTCCAGTTAAGAAATATTATGAGGCGGTTGGTTTTGACTTTAATCAATTGGATTGGTATGAGGTTGGCCAATTTTGGATGAATGAATATTTAAATAATTATAATAAGTGTAAGTTAAATGATGGCATCATTGATTTATTAATTAATAATAAAGCTAGTGGTATTAAAAATGTGGTGCTTAGTGCTAGTAGGGTTGATATCTTGAATAAGCAATTAAGTGATTTAGGTATTATAGATTACTTTGATGAAATATTAGGTAT